>JAPPIB010000010.1 GCA_028820695.1 Acidiferrobacterales bacterium
GCCAGAATCGGGCTGTTGATGCGAAAATAATGCTCTAACGCGATTTCAGGGTGATACTATGATGCAACTGAACAGGTCGAAATAGTCATATAATCATAAACAGGAGGACGATCTGGCTGACCGCGGTGTGTCTCAATGGGAAATTGAAAAACCAATTGATGACATTCAGTCAGTCAAGTACTTTGGGAACAAGATAGAATCCTTTTTCCGTAGAGGGGGCGATAGATTGCAATTCACTACGCTGTTCGGGCTCCGTCAGTTCATCAGATCGCAGTCGCAGTTCGATGTCTTGCGGATGCGACATTGCTTCGATTTGTGATGTGTCGATTTCCTGCATTTGCTGAATCATTGTCAGTATGTCGTTCATTTCCTGGACGTAGGATTCAGCCGCTTGATCTTCGAGATTCAACTGCGCCAGAGCGGCTATGACCTTGACGTCTGTTTCTGATACGCTCATTATTCGTGCCGTGTTTCAATGAGGCCTAAAATTAAAATTATAGTGATTCATCATTTCGCACTGCCCGATTTTTCGCCGCTTCGATCAAGCATTGGCGGCGATTTCGCACATTATCATCAAGGTCGGTCTGAGTGATGCAGCTTATTGATCGCCTCTCCCAGGACCTGGCCATAGATCTCGGTACCGCGAATACGCTGATCTTTGAGAAAAACAGCAAGAAGATCATACTGAACGAGCCTTCGGTCGTTGCCGTGCACGTGCCGGACTTTGACGGAAAAAGTTACAAGAACCCGGTCAACTCGGTGCTGGCGATCGGTTCCGACGCTAAATCCATGTTGGGCAGGACGCCGGCCAACATCCGTGCCATCCGCCCGATGAAAGACGGGGTGATCGCTGATTTCACGGTTACTGAAATCATGTTGAAGCGGTTCATCGGCAAGGTTCAGACGCGGCGATTTTTCCTGCGACCGCGGGTTGTCATCAGCGTTCCATGCGGCTCAACCCAGGTTGAGAGACGGGCGATACGCGAGTCCTGTCTTGGTGCCGGTGCCAGGCAGGTTTACCTCATGGAGGAGCCAATGGCAGTTGCTGTCGGAATGAACCTGCCGGTTGATGAGCCTGTTGGAACCA
This sequence comes from Acidiferrobacterales bacterium, assembly GCA_028820695.1. NCBI lineage: Bacteria > Pseudomonadati > Pseudomonadota > Gammaproteobacteria > Acidiferrobacterales > Acidiferrobacterales bacterium. The sequence continues at coordinate 1,088 of JAPPIB010000010.1, forward strand.
TGGTTGTCGACATCGGTGGAGGCACCACAGAAATTGGAATTATCTCGCTCGGCGGGTTGGTTTGGTCGAATACGATTCGGGTTGCCGGAGATTTGTTTGACCTGAAGATCAAGGACTACCTGAGAGATCAGTACGGACTGGAAGTCGGATTGCCCACGGCGGAAAGAATCAAGCACCTCATTGGCACGGCGTGGAACCGTTCCGACGAGACACAGATGGATGTTCGCGGCAGGGGTTTCAGGGGAGTCACTCGTCGACATGTGATCCGAAGCAGTGAAATTTATGAGGTACTCAATGGTTCCATGGAAGAGATAGTCAACGGTGTCGGTCAGGCACTGCAGAATTCACCGCCGGAATTGAATGTTGATATTTCCGATCGCGGCATTCTGCTAGCTGGCGGAGGCGCTTTGCTCCGCGACATCGACAAGCGGCTGAATGAAGCATTGGATATTCCGGTCATTATTGCGGAAGATCCGCTCACATGTGTCGCACGCGGTTGCGGCAAGGTATTTGAACGGGACGATCTCCTGAACCAGATTGCGCATGATCGTTAGGCGAGTTGATTTGGAACTGGATTGAAAACTTTAGAATTTACGATGAACGACCCGCGCAAAAAGTCGAATCTTGATTTCAAGTTCATCTGGTTATCTGTAATCGCCATCGTACTCCTCGTGCTCGAATCCCAGACCGCGATGCTGCACAGCACCAGAGTAGTCATCTCAATCCCTGTCAAGCCATTGCTTGAAGTTGCTCAGATTCCCACCCACGTCAAGTCGATGTATCAGAATGTGTTTGAGGAACGAGAACTCCTGCGCGATCTCAACCGGCGATTAGACCAGGAGAACAAGGAGCTTCGAGAGGAATTGATCAACCTTAAGAATGCGGAAGATCGAAATGTCTGGATGGCTGAGCTGCTGCACAGTTCGGAAACGCACCAGATTCCTGTCATTGCCGCCTCACCCACTTCGATTCAGCTCGAACCGCAATCGCAGAAGATCGTAGTGGACCGCGGATCGACTGATCGGGTGGTGTTGGGGCAGCCGGTTATTGATCATCGGGGCGTAATAGGTCAGGTTACGGCGGTGTCACTCAATGACAGTGCTGTGACATTGATCACTGACTCGACCCAGTCACTTTCGGTTCGCATCCGCCGCAGTGGCGTCAAGGCAGTGGTGCACGGGCTTGGAGACCCCGACAGGCTGAGGGTGTCGGGTCTGAGAAGCGAGCACGATGTTGTGATCGGAGACATTCTGGTAACAACTGGATTCGGTGAGAAGTATCCGGTTGGTTATCCGGTTGCTGAAGTGATCGAGGTCGAGCGCAATGTGAACCAATCGTTTTCGACTGTTTCCGCGGTGCCGCTGGCTGCAAATGATCCGGGTTACGCTGTCATGCTGGTGTGGCCGGACAGGACGCTGGGATCCCATGAAGTTCCGCTTGTGACATTGAACAATGCAGACCAAGAGCAATAACAGTCCGAGGCTCGCCATTCCGGTTGTCCTTTCGTTTGCGGCAGCCTTGGTGTTGTCGGTCGTGGCGCTTCCCGAATCAATTCTCGGTCTGCGTCCGGATTTTGTAGCGCTTGTCCTGATTTACTGGTGTCTGCATTACCCGAGTCGTGTTGGATTGCTGATCGCATTTTCCGTCGGCTTGTTGGCCGATGCCATGTTTTTCGGAATTCTGGGTCAGCATGCAATTGCCAAACTTGCAATTGCCTATGTCATGCTCAGGTTTTTTTCGGATTCAGAATTGAAGGATCATGCCTTCCAGCAGTCAATTGTTGTCCTGCTGCTGTTGATTTTGAACGTCATCATCCTGACGGTCACCGATCGTGTCGTGCATGGGCAATTTGGCTCCCATATGATTTGGCTGACACCGCCTATCGGTGCGATCATGTGGTATCTGTTTGCAAAAATCCGGCAAATGAGAACACCTCGACGACATGAATATATCCGATAGGAAAATCAGGGAAAGTGACTATGTCCGGAGCAGGATCATTGCTCGGGGACGTGTGTTGCTTTCATTTGCGATCGTCGGTCTGTTCATTTCAATCCTGCTAGGCAGGTTGGTCTATCTTCAGGTTATCGACTATTCCAATCTTTCTGCACGCTCGAGCCAAAATCGGATTGAGATCGTGCCAATCGCACCGGTTCGCGGTCGAATCTATGACCGAAACGGCAACTTGCTGGCTGGCAACAAGACAGTCTTTTCGCTTCGAATCATACCGGCCAACGTCGCGGATATTGATACCTTGCTCAGCGACATATCAGCCATCGTGCCTGTCTCCGAAAACGAGCGGCAGGCGTTTGGGAATTCCCTCAGAGTCAACAGCAGCTTTGAACCGCAGATTCTCAAGTATCATCTTGACGATCATCAGGTTGGACGATTGGCGGTGGAACGGTATCGGCTTCCCGGTGTGGTCATCAGTGCGGACCTGCACAGAGACTATACAATCGACGAATCCTTTTCACATGTTGTCGGTCACCTCAGCAGGATCGACAAAAACGACGAACAGAAACTCAATCGGTCCCGTTACAGCGGACTTCAGTATGTCGGCAAACATGGTGTTGAGTTATTTGGCGAGGACCTGCTTGTTGGCTGGTCGGGGCATGAACGCGTTGAAACCAACGCACATGGCCAGAAAGTGAGGACACTGTCCCAGGTTCTTCCTGCTGCAGGTCAGAATGTATATCTCACAGTCGATCGCGATCTTCAGGCAGTTGCCTATGCCGCAATCGGCGATCGGAAAGGGGCCTTGGTCGCGATGGATCCGACAACCGGAAGAATCCTAGCCATGGTTAGCCGGCCGTCATATGATCCCGATGGATTTTCAGTTTTATCCGATCGCAACATGGTGCTTGAGTTGCTGAGTTCTGCGGACAGCCCCCTCATCAATCGAGCGGTTCAGGGAATCTATTCTCCAGGATCCACCATCAAGCCATTCATGACACTGGCGGGTCTTGCGCACTCGATCTCAAACCTTCAGGTTGACTGTCCCGGTTTTTACCAGTTGCCGGGCGTGAGCAGAAAATACCGTTGCTGGAAAGAGGTGGGTCACGGCCGGATGGACTACCGAAGTGCTACTGCGCAGTCCTGCGACGTGTTCTATTACGAGTTGGCAAAACGGCTTGGTATCGATCGCATGTCTGCGTTTATGAGTCAGTTCGGTTTTGGGGAAGCGACCGGGGTGGGTCTGCAGAACGAAAAACCCGGTATTCTTCCGTCGAAAGACTGGAAACGCAAGACGTTGAACGAATCCTGGTATACGGGAGAGACACTGATCACGGGTATCGGGCAAAGTTACTTCTCTGTCACCATGATGCAGCTCGCGTACGCGACGTCGATAATCGCGAACAGAGGCAAGCAATACAAGTCACAGTTGATATATAGGACGGTTGATGTAAACACCTCGCAGGAGACGATCTATGAGCCGGAACTGCTTGGCAAGGTTGATATCAGTCAGAGACATTTTGAGACGGTCGTGCGCGACATGGTAGAGGTTGTTCACGGCAAGAAAGGTACTGCAAGAGCGATTGGCCACGACGCGCCATACACCATCGCTGGGAAGACCGGGACGGTTCAGTTGGTCCAAAGAGCCCAGGATACAGAGTGGGACGAAAGCAAAGTTGCCAGCAAACATTGGCCCCACGGGATCTTCACTGCCTTCGCACCTGCCGAATCGCCAAAGATCGTGGTTGCCGTGGTGGTGGAGAACGGAAAGTCGGGAAGCGCTATCGCTCCAATCGCGAGACAGGTGATGGACCATTACCTGCTGAAGACAAGTCAACAAGCTTCGAAGAACCAAATTGCGAGTATTAGCACTGTCAGGTGATAGCTCACCCTTTCGATTGGTTTTGGGCAGCTTGTTGCGGGTCGATGCGCTCATCCTTGTGTTGATTGTCTCGCTTTGTGCCATCAGTCTGGGTATTCAGTACAGCGCTGCGGGCCAGGAGTCGTCCCCTTTGTTGCGACAACTCGTTCGGATCTGTGTTGCGTTCATACTGATGCTGATTTTTGCTGGAATCCCAACAGATTGGCTGTACAAGTTCACACCACATGTATTCATAGTTGGATTCGCGTTGCTGATTCTGGTGCTGGTAGTCGGGTTCGTCGGTCGTGGCGCCCAACGCTGGCTGGATTTGGGTGTTATCCGATTCCAACCAGCGGAGTTGATGAAGATTGCGGTGCCCATGATGGTCGCATGGATTCTCACTCGTCCGCCACTATTGAGCCGGAATACAAATTTCCTTGTGTGCGGACTGCTTGTTGCGGTTCCCGTGTTTTTGGTTTATCTGCAACCGGACCTGGGCACATCATTATTGATTGCCGCAGTGGGGTTTTATGCCATTATGGTTGGCGGACTGTCGTGGCGCTGGATTGCGGTAATCGCTGCCCTGACAGTCGCCGCGATCCCTATTGTGTGGCCTCTTCTTCACGAATATCAGAGACTTCGGGTCATTACCATGTTTGATCCGTGGCAGGATCCATTTGGCAGTGGTTACCACAGTATTCAATCGATGATCGCGATAGGCTCGGGTGGAATCGGCGGCAAAGGTTGGCTTGAGGGAAGTCAGTCACAACTGGAATTTATTCCGGAAAGAAGCACGGACTTTATTTTTTCGGTGTTTGCCGAAGAGTTTGGGTTGATTGGCGGTGTTATTCTGATCGGAATATATGCACTGCTGATTACCCGCTGTCTGGTCATTGCATATCAGAGCAAGAGCGAATTCGGTCGTATTGTGGCGTCAACCGTTGGCATTATGATCTTTGTTCACCTGTTCGTTAACGTTGGCATGGTGGCAGGAATATTGCCGGTTGTCGGTGTACCGTTGCCCATCATGAGTTATGGCGGCACATCGATGGTTACGGTTCTGGTAGGAATAGGGATTGTCATGGGAGTTCGACATGCAGATTAGTAAAGTAGTTCCTTGCGTACGGTGTGGTACGGTTTTCTTGCTCGCGGTTGTGATGGTGTTGTATCTGAACGTCGGCAGCGTGTATGCGGTAGACTTTGAGAAGTATCCACAGGCAAGTGAGCTCGTCACCGCGCTGACTGATCAGACCGGACTTAAGAAAGAACGAGTTGAATCGATCGTTCGTGAAGCGGTGTTCAAGGACGATATTATCAAAGCCATTACGCGCCCGGCGGAGAAGAAATTCCCTTGGTATCGATACAGACCAATTTTTATCCACGACAAGGGGATCGATCTTGGTGTCGAGTATTGGAACAGGCACGAGGAGGTACTGCAGCAGGCTTACGAAACATATGGCGTAAACCCCGCCATTATTGTTGCGATCCTGGGTGTTGAGACTCGATATGGCAAGATAACCGGTCGGCATCGTGTGATTGACAGTCTGGTTACGATTGCGCTCGGGTATCCCCGAAGAAGCGAGTTTTTTGCCAGACAGCTCGGCGAATTTCTTGAATTGTGTGAAGAGGAAAACCTGAATCCATTGCTGATCAAAGGATCGTACGCCGGCGCGATGGGGATACCTCAGTTCATATCAAGCAGTTATCGGGATTTTGCTGTGGATTTCAATGACAATGGCCAACGCAACCTTCTATCGGAAACAGAAGACGCAATCGGGAGCGTGGCCAATTATCTTGCGGAACACAACTGGGTCAAGGACGGTCAGGTCTACGCCGAGATACAAGGTGACAATGTCGCTGTACTGGAACCGATTGTTTCGAAAAAACTGAAGACGAGCGGGACCTACGGTGATTTGAAAGCGATGGACGTGGAACTTGAGCCAAGCGAAGGTTTGAGTCTGGATCAGAAACTGGGCGTCATCCGATATGAGGTTGAGCCGGACAAGTTCATCTTTCGAGCCGGATTACCTAACTTCTATGCGATCACAACCTACAACAGAAGCACTTTGTATGCCATGGCTGTTGCCGAACTTGCGGAACAACTTGCCCAGGCGAGATCAGCGATCAACTAGGAAATACCGCCATGTACAAACTCATTTCGCTGGTCATACTTGCAGTATTTTCAGTTGCCGGCTGTTCTTCAGGTGGAGTCAAAGTTGCACATATTGACATCACTAACCTAAAAAATGCGATACCCAAGTATGAACCGTATAGCAAACGCGGTAACAGACCGTATCAGGTATTCGGCAAGACATACGTTCCTATTCGTACTGCAGCCGGATTTGAGCAGCGTGGAATTGCGTCGTGGTATGGCAAGAAATTTCATGGCAATCCCACTTCCAACGGCGAAATTTATGACATGTATGCGATGACTGCAGCACACAAAACGTTACCGTTGCCGTGTTATGTCTCTGTCACCAATCTCAACAACAACAGGAGGGTGATTGTTCGGGTCAATGATCGAGGTCCGTTTGTGGGGGACAGAATCATTGATCTGTCTTATTCGGCAGCGAGCAAGCTTGACATGGTGGGGCCGGGAACAGCCCCGGTTCTCGTCAAGGCGGTGCCACCTCCTACACATGTGTATGATCACCTGCCCGAGCTGAAGCATTATCTTTCAGTGGGTGTATTTGCCGATCAATCCAATGCAGAGAATCTTCGAAGGAAATTGAAAAATGCCGGGTTTGGCTTGACACACGTCAAGCAAAGGAAGAGCTCAGGTCGTGCAATCTATCAGGTGCGAATCGGTCCGATCGAACTGGACGACGCTGTTGACAGTCTGACCAGCCGGGTCAAGAAGCATATTTCGGAAGATCCGGTTCTCGTGACAGAATGACTCCGACTCGCGGATTCTGTCTTGCGGAGTCGACTTGATGGACCATCGCGTTGTCGTTCGAAGATCGGGTCTTGTGCCGTACGAACAAGCATTCGAGGCGATGCGGCAATTTTCCGCGACCCGCGACTGCGACACCACTGACGAGTTTTGGGTTCTGCAACACGAACCGGTATTTACGCTCGGATATTCCTGCACCGCACAGACCCGCGCAGTTACAGAGATTCCGGTTGTTCCCACCGACCGAGGCGGGCAGATGACATATCACGGGCCGGGCCAGCTGGTGATCTATCTGTTGATTGATATGACACGACGCCGGCAAGGTGTTCGCCACCTGGTAAGCTCGATTGAATCTGCTATCCGTGATGTACTGCAGTCGTGTGGAATCCATTCCGAATTGAAGGAAAGCGCACCGGGTGTATATGTTGGAGGGGAGAAAATAGCGTCGATCGGAATCAGAATTCGCCGCGGTTGCAGTTATCATGGCCTCAGTCTGAATGTGGATGTGGACACTGAGCCGTTCGAACTGATCGATGTATGTGGGTTTCCGGGCCTGAAAGTGACCAATCTGCGGCGAATCGGTTGCAACGAATCCATGGCGAGCATACAGGAGCGATGTATTGCAAGCCTGTGCCGGCATCTGAATTATGAAACGGCCCCCGATACTTGAAAAAATCAGTCGGGAAGGGCGATAACCACCGGATTTCATTTCGAGAGTCGTTCGCCACCATTGCGCGGTAAATCTCTGATAGCATCGTGAGAGAATTCTCAATACGGAAAGGGGATCAAGCTGACATCAGTGGAGGGCAGATCGGCTTGGTGACAAAGCCAGCTGGGTATTGAAGGCAAGTAACCGACGTCATTTCGAGTCATGGAGCGAGAATACCGATTGCAGCTGACGGAGCGGATGATGCTCCAACTCCTGCGGCTGAATTGTTTTTCCGATCGCATTTATAGAAAATTGCGATGACGGGCGATCGCGCACTTCGCATGATTGATCTCGGTGAGGTTTCCTATCTGGAAACTCAGTCTGTTTACCATGCGGTCGCGACATGCATGGACGAGGCGACTCCCGACACCATCATTTTGTGTCGTCCGAATTCGCCTTATCTTTGCCTCGGATATCATCAGAGCAGTCTGCAGGTATTGGATCCAGTCGCGGTGAGCGCAAACAGTCTGCCTGTGATGCGCCGTCGGTTAGGCGGTGGATTGACGTATCTCGACAATCAGCAGCAATTCTACCAATGCATATTCCATCGAAGCAGAAGTCCGGCCATGCCCGCGAGGGTTTACGCGTCTCGTCTGAAGCCTCCGATCGACACTCTGCGCCGATTGGGGTTGCCAGCGCAATTGCGTTACACGAATGAAATCGAAGTTTCCGGTCGACGTATCGCAGGTATCGGAGGTGGGATCATTTCGCAAGCCAGTGTCGTGGTGGGAAACATTCTCAACGATTTTGATTATGAGACTATGGCAAGCGTGCTCAATTCGCCTTGTGCGGAATTTCGGGATCTAGCGCTGTGGGCGATGCGCCAAAGAATCACCACGCTCGGTCTTGAGAGACGAAGTTCTGCGTGGTTGGAATTGCCCGACATGCTGCTGGATGCATTTCGAAGTGGATTCAACGCGACTGCTTTCCGTGGTGAGCTTTCAGATAACGAGCGTGTCGAGGCGATCCGACAGGCTGAGATCATGACTGCCAAGTCTTATCTTGAACAAAGGGAAAACTTGAGTCAATCTGACGCTATGCCAATTCTGCAGCTGAAGATATCAGGATCGACGATGACTCGTTTGGTCGCGATCAGAACAGGTAGCAGTCTCGAGTATTCGGTGTTGTCACTTAGGGATGGAATTGTGGAGAAAGTTGCGGCGATTCAGGAGATGCCAGAAGTTTTGTCTGATGAGAGTCAGCCATCAAGTATAGCGATACATGATTCAGATGAGATCGCAATTGGTCGAAGGCTGACGTCTGATTGACAAAGCGGATTTGAAGTCGTTGGATCTGAAGAATTCACATGTTTAACCCGGCGAACAAAGAGAACCACCTGCTTCCGGATGTCCTCGAACACGGTCTGACCACTGTATTTTGCGGCAGGGCACCCAGTCCCGAATCGAGAAGAAGAGGTGCGTACTATGCCCATCCAACCAACATGTTCTGGAAGATTCTGGCTGAGACTGGCCTGACAGACCGTTGTTTGAAACCGGAAGAGTTTCGCGAACTTCCACGATTCGGTATCGGTCTGACAGATTTGAATAAATTTGAGTTTGGCAGCGATCACGAGTTGACGGGGGAGGGTGACAATCCGATCGAGGTGTACGAAAAGGTCGTGTATTACCGGCCGAAAATACTTGCCTTTACAGGTAAGAATAATGGTTCGATGTTCTTGGCATCCGTTTTTGGCAGATCGAGAAGCAGGCCTGTGAGTTGCGGGGAACAGGATGATTGCAGAATCGGGGAAACGAGAATCGTTATTCTGCCTAGTACATCAGCAAGGGCCAAGGGGTACTGGGATTCACGGTATTGGGAAGAACTTGCATTGTTGCATAACGCTCGGTCTCACCTGTGAATCAGGCCGCTGACCTTGCACAACACCGCCTCTCAGGCCGCATCAGTGATGCGGCCTGAAACACGCGTGCCGACACTGCCGTTTCGGCTGATACGCGGTCAAATCACCTGCTCTGGAATTCAGTGAGCCCGTTGCTGCACGCAGAACTGACCAATGCAGGCAACCAAAGGCGTCCGAAAGTACAAGCCTGAATCCAAGCAACTTCCGGCTACGACGGGAAAGTCACCGATTTCAGATGCCACCGCCATGCAAATTGGCTAATTTCCCGTCACAGGGGGATTTATCACAAGCTGATCAAGCGGCGAGCGGGTTGTTGGCGAGGGTATTTCTTGAGAATCGCAAAGACAACCGTCAAGTATTCATTAAAATTCCAAATAGTTGACTTCAACAAGGCAGCAAATAATATCGGTGAGGAACTCCAGCGGTAGCCGACGTTCTCGGCGACGTATCTGGTTCAACGTTCGATGATTTATCCTATATCCAACCAAAGAGATGTTGACTCCGGTAGGAAGTCAGTCCGTTTTTTTTGAAATATTGGCCCTTATAAATTTCTTTCCGGGTATATTTGGAGCGAACCGCGATTGGCAGCTTGAATACGACATGAATGAACGAATAGCTCCAGAAAACTGGTACCGAACAAAAAAACTGGCAGATGAAGTTACCTTGATTTCCGAATATTGGGTCAAGGAATATTATCGCTGCAATATCTGGCATGTAAGAGGTAGAGACCGGGATATGCTGGTTGACAGTGGCATGGGTGTCGTCAATCTGCGGGAGCAGATCCCCATGCTCACAGAGAAGGCTTGTCTGGCAGTTGCCAGTCACACGCATTTCGATCATATCGGCGCTCATAATGAATTTGAACACCGCCTCGTCCATCGATTGGAAGCCGATGTGATTGCCAACCCGACGGCGGAGACGACTCTGAGCGATATTTATGTTTCTGACAACATGTTCCGTGCATTACCGCCGGCTCCGTATCAATCTACCGAATACGCGGTCAAGAAAGCACCTGCGACGCAACTGCTGGAGGATGGAGATGTGATTGATCTTGGAAATCGTCGGTTTCTCGTTATCCACACACCCGGACATTCGCCCGGCGGAATTGCATTATTTGAAGAAAGTACGGGCATTCTCTTTTCTGGAGATTTGGTCTATGACGGACCGCTGATTGAAGACAATTACAATTCTGATGCGGCAGATTACTATCGGAGCATGGTTCGCTTACTTGAACTGCCCGTCAATATCGTTCACGCCGGACATTTTCGAAGTTATGACAGGGCACGGCATCAGGCCATTATCAGGGCGTGGCTGGATGAGAAGGATGCCGGGTGACGATTCGGATGAGAGTCAGTCTCATCCGTGCGCGCAAGATGCAGCACTTTCAGGATATTCAACGAATTGCTCCTCATGGGTATTTGTGACGTTTGATTCGCCACAGACTGCGTAATCAGATAAAGAAAGTCTCAACTCGTAATTTTGAACATCTGAGCCGGAAAGACCTACGTGCAATTCCTGGCACGCACCAGCCAAAATTTTCAAGGTATCCTGTGCCTGTTCATCGCACTGGTATTCCTGACGATCAGTGATGCAATTATCAAATGGCTGAGTCCGTATTATCCATTGCATGAACTGACGCTGATCAAGGCGGCGATTGCATTGGTTCTGATATTGGTATTTGCCCACTTCTTTGGCGGTTTATCGCAACTGAAAACAAAGCGACCGTGGCTGCACATATTGCGAGGATTCATGCTTGTACTTTCGGACGCCTTTTATTTCCTGGGACTGGCAGCCATGCCGATGGCGACTGCGGTCGCTCTGTTTTTCTGTGCGCCTTTGTTCGTATGTCTGATTGCAAAGATGTTTCTTGGAGAGACTGTAGGACTTCAAAGATGGCTGGCGATAGTCGTGGGGATGGTTGGTGTGCTTGTAATTGCCCAACCAGGCGGAGTAGATTTCAACTGGAGTGTCATATTTCCCGTATTGTCAGCAGTGACTTATGCGTTGATGATCATGATGACGCGAAAACTCGCGATCAGCGATTCTGCCGGTTCAATGAGCGTTTACATTCTGATTTCATTCATTATGTTGAGCACAATATCCGGATTTCTCATTGGAGATGGCCGGTTCAACGTGTTCAGCCAAGCATCGTTGGATTTTCTGCTAAGAGCATGGCTATGGCCTAGTCTTTCCGTGTATCAGTTGCTGATTATTTGTGGTGTTGTATCCGCAGTAGGGGTTTATCTTCTGTCCCAGTCTTACCGTATTGCTGAAGCATCGGTAGTTGTACCCTTTGAGTATGCTTCGCTGCCGCTGGCGATTCTCGCAGGCTTGTTGGTATGGGGAGACGTGCCCGGATTGAGAGACTATATCGGCAGTGCCCTGATCATTGGCAGTGGACTTGTCGTGGTTTTGCTTGAAATTCGTATGAGCCGAAAAATTGCACTTTCAAAGGTTGGATAACACTCACTCATTTGACCTTTCTTTCACTCAGGTTCTGCATTGCAGCTATTGTTGGAAGCAGTTGCAGGCATTTTGTGCGACTGTTGTGAAGTGCAAGCGCAGCCCCTTCGGGGATTCTTTTCGAATCGTATTGAAGTTGTCGCTACTTCGGACGTATGGAGACCAGCCTGTTCAGATATATTCTTTGGGTTCGACTGTACCGGAGGCGGGCAGGCTGCAAGCATCGAACCTTCTGGAAACGACGCTGTGCTGATTCAATGAACAGACGAATTATCAATAACTTAAGTCAGAATGTACAAGGTATTGTGTGCCTGATATTCGCGTTGTTGTGCTTGACGGTGAGTGATGCGATTATCAAGTGGCTGAGTTCAACTTATGCGTTGCATGAAATCACGCTCATCAGAGCCCTGTTTGCACTCACTATGGTGGTTGTTTTCGCCAAGTACTTCGGTGATTTGTCGCGGGTGAGAACACGGCGGCTCGGGTTGCACCTGATTCGGGGGTTCATGCTTGTCTTGGCCAATATATTTTTCTTTCTGGGGCTGTCCGTGATGCCCCTGGCCACGACAGTGGCTTTGTTTTATTGTGCGCCATTTTTTATTTGCATACTTGCCAGGGTGATTCTGCATGAACCTGTCGGCTTACCGCGATGGATGGCAATTGCGGCTGGAATGCTCGGTGTGGTCGTCATTGCGCAGCCGGGCGGTACTGATTTCAGTTGGAGTGTATTCCTGCCAGTTGGAGCAGCGTTCACATATTCGCTGATGGTGATGATGACACGCAAGCTGGCAATCAGTGACTCCGCCGAGTCGATGAGCTTTTACATTCAGGCATGTTTTCTCATATTCAGTTTGCTGAGTGGATTGCTGATTGGTGACGGTCGATTCAATACATTTGATCATCCGACGCTGGATTTTCTGTTACGAGCCTGGCTTTGGCCGAGTCTCAAGGATTTCCAGATTTTGCTGATTTGCGGAGCGGCATCTGCAGCAGGCACTTACCTGCTTTCGCAGTCCTATAGAATCGCCCAGGCATCCGTTGTCGCACCGTTTGAGTATGTTTCGCTGCCATTTGCGATTGCTGTTGGATTCATCGTGTGGGGAGATTTGCCCGGTTTGAGCGACTATATCGGCAGCGCTCTGATTGTTTGCAGCGGACTGGTTGTTGTCTACTTCGAAGCCCGATTGCGAAGGATGGCGAAAACCTGATGGTGTCCTGTACCTGGCCCGGCGACGATTGAAATGGCAAGGCAAGATATTTTTGCACCGTCCACGAGAGCGGACAGACTTGTCGTTGCCAACTCAGATGGAAAACCCTTAAAATGACAGTCCAGGTTGAATATAACGTCTCGTCAACTCCATAAGAGAAAGTTATGCGAAATCACATCACGCCTTCTGTTCGGATAGTCTCGGCTATTGTGGTCCTGTCGTCAGTATTTTTGTTTGGACTTGACAGTCACGCAGATTCCAATTCCGCCACTAAAGTGTCGCCGGGTACATTTTCAGGTGCGAAGCCAACCGTGTACCCATCTTGGTTCAAGGAAAGTTTCCTGGAATTCTCGGACGACATAGCGGAAGCCGCAGAACAGGGAAAACGAGTCATGCTGCTGATGCACCAGGACGGCTGCCCGTATTGCAATCTTCTGGTTGAGAGAAATCTGAGTCAGAAAAACATTGTCGATTTGATGCGGTCGAGGTTCGAAGTGATTGAATTGAACATCTGGGGTGATCGAGAAATCATCACAGTGGATGGAGAAACGTTCACCGAAAAGGAATTCGCTTCCGCACTTCGGGTGCAGTTCACGCCAACCCTGTTATTCTTCAATGAGCAGGGAAAGCCAATCCTGACACTCAACGGATATCTGCCACCCAATGAGTTTCTCACTGCGCTGCGATTTGTTGCAGAACACCACGAATCCCAGATGAGTTATAGAGACTTTGTGCATAGTCAGCCAGTCACCGGTGAAGGGGCAGACAAGTTGATAACCCAGAATTTTTTCCAGTCGCCGCCCTACAACCTGGAGCGATCGAACGATGCGTCGGATAAACCGCTTGCTGTGTTTTTCGAGCAGAAGCAGTGTCCTAACTGCGAAACTCTGCACCACAAGGTTCTTGTCGATGAGGATACCCGGAATCTGTTGGACAATTTTGATGTCGTGCAACTCGATATGTGGTCGAATCAGCCTCTGATTACGACAACCGGAATGGAGACCACTGCCCGCGAATGGGCTTCGGATCTCAACGTCAGCTATGCACCTACCATCTTGCTTTTCAATCATGTCGGCGAGGAAGTCATTCGATCTGAAGCATGGTTTAAGATTTTTCACACCCAGTCGCTGTTTGACTATGTCCAAAGTGAGTCCTATCAGAATGAACCGAATTTTCAGCGATACATCTCAGCTCGCGCTGACCACTTCATTGAACAGGGTATCGATGTCGATATTTGGCGTTAGCTGTCCGCGTTTGCATGTGATTGGATGATGTCCCGAATCGTAATTGACTGAAGCAGGTCGGCAGCGCTGATTTCCACATTTGCTTCCGATCCGAGCAGATGGGAAAGTTCGACAGCCAGCAGGCTGTCAACACCGAGATCCAAAACAGACTCACCCGGCTCGATGGAGTCCATCGGTAATTCCAATACTTTCGAAAAGCAGGAAAGCACTGTATGCTCGAAGTTGTTACGGTCCATATATGCGCTTGGTCTTGCTGAATCATTTCGACGAGTTTCGCCGCCTGGCCTCTGTCCGTTGAGATCCGATCCGGTCCAATCGCTGATCAGTGACCCGTTGCTGCCCGAGACTATGAGTTGAGAGAGACTGTTCGACGTTAGAATGTCTCCCAGCGGTTCCAGCATCGAACGGGCAGGCAGGGGCCTGACGCCATATCGGTTGATTGATCGCATCGACTTTTCCTTATTGCCCGCGACATATCCGTAGTCTGATACAGCACCCCAATTGATGGAAGTCGCCGACACACCTTGCGCCCTCAGGAATTTAGCGAACGAATCCAAAAAAGCGTTTGCAGCCGAATAAGCTGATTGGCCGGCCGGCCCGATCAAAGACGTCACAGATGAATAGATCGCGAAAAAATCCAATCGCTGATTCTCCGTGATCTTGTAGAGATTCCATGCGCCGACGAGTTTCGCTCTGAGGTTAGTCTGGCAACTTTCATAGTCCAAGTTGGTAATCACACGATCGTCAATGTCCATTGCACAGTGAAAGACTCCCTTAATCGGCGGGACATCGGATGCCACTTCGTCGACAGACTCCTTGAATTTTCCCAAGTCGGTAATGTCAGTCGCTACAGTCTTTACAGAGATTCCGGAATCGGTCAGTCTCATCTTTAGTTTCTGCAATTGATCGGACTGACCCGCAGTGCGTCCCACCACTATGATGTGGCGCGCACCAACCTCACTCAGCCACTGTACCGTAGCAAGGCCGAAGCCACGCGTTCCGCCGGCAACGAGATAAGTTGCCGCTGACGAAATGGGCGAATCCAGACCGAGACTTGGACAACGACGCTTAAACTCCAAAATCACCTTGCCGACGTGCTTCGCGTTTGCCATGTAGCGGAATGCATCCTTGGCATTGCTGTGCGGGAATACTGTGCTGGGAAGTGCGGGACAGGCTCTGTGTTCAACTTCTTTCATCACCGAGTGGAACAGTGCCGAGAGTTGTTCCGGTGATTCCTTCCACAGTCTGTCGATATCGACGATCCGTATGCTTGCATCGGGATTGGCACTCACTATCGATTCATGGACTTCACTCAATGAGGGGTGCTTTCCCAACTCCACAAATACGCCAGCCGGTTTGAGCAACTTCGCGTTGGCACGGGCCAAGTCGCCTGCAAGCGTGTTGACGATCAGATCCACACCTTGACCGCAGGTCCATTCGTTTACATCGTCGACGAACGATATTGAACGGGAAGTTGCTACATGCTGGATTCCCAATAGATTCAGAAAGTCAGCCTTATCGCTGGAGCCGACGGTTGCATAAACAGTCGCGCCCGATTGCCGGAGCAGATTAATCAGGGCCAGTCCCACCCCTCCGGAAGCCGAGTGAATCAGAACTGAAAGACCAGGCCCGGCTTGCGGCAGCTGTTCGAGACAACAGAACGCGGTCATATAGGCTGCTGGAATTCCTGCAATCTGTTCATATGACCATCCCGCTGGAATTGTTCGAACAAACTGCGATCGCGCGGTGACGAGGTTTCCCATTGCACGCGGTGCCAGTGCAATGACTTTGTCTCCGGGTGAAAAACCTTCAACCTGATCACCAATCCTGACGATCTTGCCGGCGCATTCCATGCCCAGAAAATCTTGCATCATGCCATCTTGAATGGCGTATTCAGGCAGTGCGTTGAGAGCGATCAGCACATCGCGGAAGTTGAGAGCTGACGCCGCTGCCTCAATCAGTATCTCGGTGGGCCTGAGTTGCGGTATTCCGGCTGCGATGGGTCGGATACTTGAAAGATCTCCAGGTTGAAGGCAACCGATCTCAACCGGCTGACTTGCAACATCGGGCACTGAATTTCTAGCGGCGGGCAATGCCCATCCCTTCCGATGCAGAACCGCTTCGAGGACTTCATTTCTATCTAGTATGAATTGGCATAGCTCCTTGATCCGGTCTATTTGCACAGGATCAATATCAACTATTCGGCATGAGGTGTCGGGGAATTCATTTCTGATTGATCTGCCCAGACTCCAAAGCGTGGCATTCAGACATGACCTGATGTCAACCGAATCGGAATCTTGATGGACATTGGCCGTTATCAAGGTTATTCGCGGAAGACTGATTCTCAGCTGGACGAACGCCTTTAGCAGGTGAGAGATCGAAACCAAGGTTGACGCGATGGAATCAACTGTCTTGTCGAATGAAGTTTCCGGTTCCAGAGGAAACCAGTTCCACAACATAATGATTTCGCGGGGCAGACCAGCAGCACTTCGCAGGTCATCAACCAATCTGACATGGTCTTCCAGTTTATCTGTCCGTATCTCATACGTCTGATGGCGACTCCTATAACTGGCACCGGGATGTACAACAGATTTGACCTGGCAATCCAGAGAATCAATCAATTTGTCTGAGTAGGTGTCACGGCCCGAAAGGATCATTGCTCGCTTAAGAGACCTCGCTGCACGGTATGGGTCAGCGAAGGCGACCTCTTTCTTGCACTCGGCAGTAAAGATGGTATGCACCAGATCAGAACTTTCGACAGATACAATCTCGCTGAATCCGTTCAAGGCCATCTGGACTTTCCAAAATTCGACGTCGCGGCACGGACCGACCGGTTGCCGAACATCTTCTGTTTTATGCCACCAGTCTCTGAGCATTCCGAAAACCAAAGCCGCCCAATCGGGTTCCGTCGTCAGCTCGATGAAGTGGAATCGTCCGCCATCTGCGAGCGCATCCTGAATTCGTAGCAATGCACTTTGAATGTCACGGGAAAGATGCAGCACGTCATTCGCCAGAACTATGTCATAGGCGTTTGCCGAAATGTTCTGAGCTTCGTAGCTTGCATCGATATCCAATGTCTGAAAACTTATGAAATCGAACTCGCCAAATCGTTCTTTCGCATACCTGACGAAACTGCGAGATACGTCGGTAAATGTATACTCGACCGGGTGAGTCTGAAGAGTCGGCGCGAGGCGGGACAACAGTGCACCTGTCCCCCCGCCTAGTTCCAGAATTCTGCATTTTTTGCATGATGTCCAGTTCACCAGCAGATTCTCAACTGACTCGACCAATAATTCGACTGAAGGACGGCAGGTCGGTGAGAACTCATAGAATCCCTGCAGTGGCAGTACAGCACCATCCGGGAACAGTGTGCTGATTCCGGTTTGTGTGCCGGTCAGCACACGACCAAGTTTTCTGCCGCAAAGGTCGATCAGACGTATTTCGTAGGTATAGTCCCAAGTCCCGCGCAGTCCAAATATCTCTTCCAGAATCGGTTCAGGATTCGAAGGTAAGTCATGAAGGACTTTGACGACCGAGCTGTTTTCATCAATGTCGCGTGATCCTCCAATAAACTTGCGACTGATATCCAGCACTTGTCTGTGCTCAAGCATAGAGAGCAGGGCATTGAACTGGGCTTTTTGCTCAAATTCAATCTGGCACATCTGCTCGATTTGGCTCAGTGAATATTGCTCCCCGGTTGCAGGAAATCCGAGTTGCTTCAATGCTCGTCCGATATGGTGGACCGTCAGATCGCCAGGCAGCGAGGACACCGTCTTATGACTTCGGGAATCTTCCTCACGCTCGGCGAGACGCATGGCGCAGCTGATCGGATTCGAGAGGATGGACTGGGTTTTGTCACCGAATCGCGGCGCTTGAGGAGATAGGGTGTGATCAAATACCAAGGTCGGCTGAAGTATGGCAGGCTGTTCAGCCGATTGGCGCGAATCGACCGAGTCAAACTTTGCGGATTTGAGTATCAGCTGCGAGATGTTTGCGATGACTGAACCCCCCTCATCGGCTATGACCAGATCGAATGCAACCGTTCTTTCAGATTGACCATGCAGTTTGATCTGGCACAAGACACAATCCGTATCTCTACCACCCCAAAAGGTCATTTTTTCTATCTGCTTCGGGACATAGAGCTGACTCATGTCGAGCAGGACTGCCGAAGCCCTGAAACACAGGTCCAGCAAAGTCGGATGTATCAGATGTTGCTGCTGTTCGGGGGATTTGCTTTCCACAGTCAATCCGACAAACGCTTCGGTGTTACTGATTTTCTTTAAAAGTGTATATGACCACGAGTCGCAGTCACCTTCCAGCCCCAGTGGCGAGAGTTTCTGGGAGATGTAATCCAAAGGGAGATCAGTACAACTCTCTTCCAACGGTGCCAGATCGATCGCGGGTTGCTCCAGGTCGGTTGCGGCGAATTTCGTGTGAGCATGGATGATCTCTTGGCTCCCCTGTGAGGATTGTTTCGCAATCTGACAATCGAATTGCCCGGCAGTCTCATCGGTGGACGTCATCAGTTTGAACGAATTGCTCAAATCCGTATCATCCGACAACAGCAGCATTTTCCTGAACTGAATCTCGCTTAATTCGAATGCAGTCCCTGAGGTGTGATTGTGTGCCGCTTCAAGCAAGTACTTGATGTAACCGGATGCAGGAAAAATGATCTCACCGTCGATTCGATGCCTGTTCAGCCAGTTCCAGTTATTTACATCCAGAAATACTTCCCTGACTGTCGTGACCGGGCGTTCGTTTTGTGCGCGGGTGTGGACTTGAAGACGATCGAACTCCGCGGTCGCCGGAGCAGGGATAGAACGTCGAAATGAGGTTCGATCGAATTGGGGTTCCGGGAAGTCGCAAATCTCAGTGATCGGATTGATCTTCATCCAGTTGAAGGAAACCCCCAAGTTGAACAAAGTGGAAACAGCTGACTTCATCGCCAATGCATCATTGCCAGTCCGTTTCAGGGAATACGTCCAATGTCGCGCTGTCTTGTCAGCACCCAGGCATTCGGCGATGCTGAATGAGAGATACGGGTGAGGGCCGACTTCAACAAATACTGTCGACCCGTCAGCGATGCACGATTGCATGCATTCAGCAAATCGAACCGGATCACGGAAGTTGCGCCACCAGAACATCGGGTCGACAGCCGATACGACTTCCCGACCGTGGACAGACGAATACCAGCGAAGTTGCGGACTGGCGAGTTCAATCGACTCCATCTTATCCAGGACTTGCGCCTGACATGCTTGTATCAGGGGACTATGGAATGGCACGGCCAAATCCAGTGTCCGGATGAATTTGCCTTGCTTTTGCAGTTGCTCGCCCAATTGTTGCATCGTTGTACGTGTCCCCGACAGGGTGAGCGATGATTCGCTGTTGTAAGCGGCGATAAACGCTTCATGCTCGTATTTGCCGATCAGGTTCGCCGCCTCGATTTGTGTGATGCCGCCTGCCAGCATCAGACCATCTTCCATGAATTGCTCAAAAATTCGGGCGCGGTCCGCAACAACCTTGACAGCATCGATAAGATCAATACTTCCGCAGACGTACGCAGCAGCGATTTCTCCGACACTGTGCCCTACGACTGCAGTGGGGCGCAGTCCCCAAGCTTTCCATAACTCGGCCAATGAGATCTGAAGTGCAAATTGCAGCACATGAAAACTCACGACGCCGGACGGCTGAAAAGTGGAGTTTTGAGCGAAGAAGTCATGTAATGTTGAAATCCCGTACAGGTCCTTGAATATTGCGTGACATAGATCAATTGTTGATCTGAAATCAGGTTGCTGGGAATATAGTTCCCGTCCTGCCCGCTGCCATCCGGCTCCGATTCCATTGAAGACAAATGCCACTGTTGGCGGTGAATCGCTTGAATGTCTGTTGAAGTCTTGCCCGAACTGAAAGACTTCAATGGGAGCAGTCGGTCCTTCCGCAAGTTCCGGATTGAAAGCAACCGCCTGTCGATAACTCAGTTGTGGCTGCCTTCCTGCGGTATGACACAGTTGTGATATTGCCTCGATATTGCCGTGCGGCAGCTGTTCGATACGTTTGCGCAGTCGATCAAGACCCGCAGACGACGATGCTGTCAAGGGCAGCAACAATGGCAGAACGACATTGTGTTTGGAAGATACAGTGTGAATCGGGCACTGCTGGATGATCACATGGGCATTCGCACCTCCGAATCCGAATGAATTGACCGCAGCCATGCGCGGGGAGTTCTCGGGATTGTTCCATACACGCCCTTCAACTGGAATGTGAATGCCCAGGCCATCGAAATCGATCTCCGGGTTCGGGGTCGTAAAGTTCACATTGGGTGGAATGAATCCGTGCCATACTGCGAGTGCCGCCTTGATCAGACCTGCAATACCGGCGGCGGCCTCTGTATGTCCGATATTGGTCTTGACCGACCCGACCGGAAGACTTTGATAGCCGGCTGCCTGCCCGTAAACTTCTCCGAGCGCAGTGGCCTCAACAGGATCACCTGCCTGTGTTCCGGTACCGT
Source organism: Acidiferrobacterales bacterium (assembly GCA_028820695.1). NCBI lineage: Bacteria > Pseudomonadati > Pseudomonadota > Gammaproteobacteria > Acidiferrobacterales > Acidiferrobacterales bacterium. The sequence continues at coordinate 21,782 of JAPPIB010000010.1, forward strand.
GAGACTCAATGTAACCGATGTCTGAGGGCTCTATTCCGGCAACTCGCAGGGCATCTGTCATCATTTTTTTCTGTGCTTCTGGATTCGGAGACATCATTCCCGCTGTGCGACCGTCCTGATTCACCGTGCTGGCCGTGATCGTAGAATAGATTCTGTCGCCGTCGAGCAGGGCATCCGAAAGCCGCTTCAGGAGAATCATCCCGCCACCTTCGGCCCGAACGAATCCATCCGCATCCTTGTCGAACGCCCGGCACTTGCCGGATTTCGAAAGCATGGATGCCTGTGAGAATTCCATGTAGCTTTCCGGCAGGAGGATGGCATTCGCACCGCCGGCAAAGGCAGCGTCCACTTCGCCCGACCTCAGTGCCTTGCATGCGGCATCGACCGCAGTCAACGAAGATGAACACGCGGTGTCAATAGTCGGACTGGGGCCACTGAAGTCAAAACAATACGAAATCCTGTCAGATGCGATACTGGCAGAGCGTCCCAGACCGGAATGTGCGCAAATCCGTTCATGATCCGAAAGAATCAACCTTTCGTGGTCGTGATTGATCACACCGACGTAGACACCTGTAACAATCTCACTCAAGTGTTGTGCAGATATCGCGGCATCCACCATGCAGCGCCATGCGAGCTCAAGCAAAATTCGTTGTTGCGGGTCAACTTCCATCGCTTCCCGGGGAGAGATTCCAAAGAAGGAGGAGTCGAACTCATCGATGTCATGTACGAACCCGCCAACTTTTGCAAATTCCGTCTCCGGAGTTGCAGCCATACCTTGGAAAACAGCCTGACTCCACCGTCCCTGTGGAATCGGTTCAATACAGTCAACCTGATTTACGATATTGGACCAATAGGAACTGAGGGTGTTGGCACCGCCTGGAAATCGGCATGCCATTCCGACGATTGCAATCGCTGAACAAGTCGAATTGTTCACTGTGAGAAGTAGCTTCGATTCGAGTCTCGAAGCGATGGTAAACAGGAGAAGTGACTACTGCCGACTGTTTTGCGGAGAGGAATCAGGGTCGGAACAGTAGATTTCATGGAGAAGCTGAATGATTTGGAGGACCTTCTCGTCGCAAATCGAGTAGTAGTTGGATTGTGAGTCTTTTCTCGCCTGAATGATTCCCTGCTTTCGCAGCCGGGCGAGATGCTGCGAGGTGGAGGATTGGTCCAGACCCAGCAAGTCCTGCAACTCGCTTACCGACTTTTCGCCGTCAACGAGATGGCACAGAATTACCAAGCGTTGCTCATTGGCCAACTGCTTGAGAAAGTCGCTTACCTCACATGCGATCGCTCTGATTTGTTCCGGTGCAATTTCCATGGGTTGTCACAGTGCGAAAGAATCGGCAATCGTCAGGCTTTGTGGTCGGGCATGTTTATGTCGCTGTCATCTGGGTGAGCCCTGTTTGCAGGCAAACAGGATAGCGCTGCTGAACCTGCTATCTATTGTAGCCGTTCGTATACGGCAGTGAATCGTAGAGACTCGCCACCTTATCCATATTGTCGAGCAGAAGCGACGTGCTGTCCCACAATCCTTCCATGAGTGTATTCTTATGGTGTTCTCTCATATGGACGTCGATTGACGCGTCTGCACAGGTCAGTCGTCCTGTTGCCAGATCGACTGTCCATTGAAGCTCCGACTGCGCCTGGCACCGGTCCTGAACCTCCCGCATGTCCGACCCGGACGCAGTGACAGCAGGGATGCCGAGTGTGATGCAGTTCGATGCGAAAATCTCAGCGAACGACTCACCCACAATCGCATGGATTCCCCATCTGTGAAGTGCCTGCGGAGCATGTTCTCGACTGGAACCGCAACCAAAGTTCTTATTGACAAACAACAGCCTTGCCCCCTGTCGGTCGCCATGGTTGAACGGATGCTCCTTCTCGTTCATGGCGTCATCGTAACGCTCATCGAAAAATGGAAATTTTCCGAGATTTGCAAACGTGATTTCCTTCAGAAATCTGGCTGGTATGATTCGGTCGGTATCGATGTCGTCACCAACTATGGCAATAGCCTTACCAGTTACTGTTCTGACTTTTGCATCTGTCATTGCAATGACCTCACCATCTCAGGCGGAGTTGGAGCGGATGTCCGTGACGGCACCATTGATCGCGGCTGCAGCCGCCATTGGAGGTGACATCAGGAGCGTCCTGCCGCTCGGACTGCCTTGCCGCCCGATGAAATTTCGATTGCTGGTACTGGCACATATCTCGTCGCCTTGCAAACGGTCCGGGTTCATGGCGAGACACATGGAACATCCCGGCTGGCGCCACTCCAGACCCGCTTCAAGGAATATCTGATCCAGACCTTCCGCGACCGATTGTCTGGCGACTTCCCGCGATCCGGGAACAACGATTGCACGAACATCTTTGGAGACTTTCTGATTTTTCACAATCTGCGCTGCTGCCCGCAGATCCTCGATCCGGGAATTTGTGCAACTGCCGATAAAAACAACATCGATCTTGACACCGTTCATGGACTGCCCGGGTTTGAGTTTCATGTACTCGAAGGCGCGTTGCGCAGTCTGGCGCTCCCCGTCAGGCAGCGAACTGAGTACCGGCAGGTCCTCATCAATGCCCACGCTTTGGCCGGGGTTGATGCCCCAGGAAATATGCGGCGCGATTTCAGGGGCCGAAATCTGGATCTCATCGTCGTATTCTGCATCGGGCTCTGAACGTGTCGACTCCCAGTAATTCACCGCATTGTCCCAGGCATTTCCGGCAGGTGCAAATGGTCGCCCCTTAAGATAGTCGTATGTCGTGCTGTCGGGGTTGACATAGCCGATTCGGGCACCTCCCTCAATCGACATGTTGCAGACCGTCATCCGTTCCTCCATCGTCATCGCATCAATGGTTGACCCTGCATATTCATAGGCATGGCCGATCCCTGCCTTGACCCCGAGTTTGCGGATGATATGCAAGATGACGTCCTTTGCGAACACGCCATCTCCCAAGATGCCATTGACCTCGATACGACGCACCTTGAGTGTGTCCATACTCAGGCACTGGGTCGCAAGCACGTCACCCACCTGGGTAGTGCCGATTCCGAATGCGAGTGTGCCGAAGGCGCCATGGGTGGAAGTGTGGGAATCGCCGCAGGCTACGGTCATTCCGGGGTGCACCATGCCCTGCTCGGGCCCGATTACGTGCACAATTCCCTGCTCAGGTGTACCGACACCGAAGTATCGAATGTTGAACTCAGTCGTGTTGTCCTGAAGAGCCTGTGCCATGGCTTCCGCCTCAGGATCCTTATATGGTCTTGCCTGGCTGGCAGTCGGAATGATGTGATCGATGGTCGCGACGGTGCGCTCAGGGTAGGCAACTTTCACGCCGCGCTCGCGAAGCATGTCGCATGCCTGGGGGCTGGTGACCTCATGAATCAGATGCAACCCTATGAACAACTGGTACTGACCGGTTTGCAACTGACACACGGTGTGCCTGTCCCAAATTTTATTGTAGAGGGTATTGACTGCCATTGACTTTCCCCGACTTGCTCTCTGTCACAGATTAATATATTCGCTTTTGCGGGCGACGGATTTGGAAAATTCGTCACGCTCCGAACTCTTGCCGCCTAGAAAAAAGGCAGTTCGACAAATTGTGCCTCGTATTTTTTACCCTGGAATACAACTTGCGCGCAATCGCCGGCCTGAACTGTCGTGGAGACCAACGCCAACCCGACGTTTGCTTGCATGCGCCAGGAGTATGCGGTACTCGTTACCGAGCCGATTTTGTTACCGTTTCTCAGAACGTCGCACCAGGTTCTGGCCAGCGTATGTGACAGTTTTGCGTTGATGACGACACCCAATTGATGTCGTTGAATACCTTGCTGCTTGATGCCGCGCAACGCGCGGATTCCGATCACTTCATCGGACAGTCGCAAATCAACAAATTTCCCCAACCTGACTTCATATGGATTGGTCCTGTCATCGGTATCACAGCCGAAACTGAGCAATCCAGACTCAATTCTCTCCGAATGATTTGGTGTGCCCGGCCGGATATCCCACGGCCGGCCGGCCTCCTTGACCAGATTCCATAACTCGGAACCTTTGGTCCCATCACACAGATAAAGTTCGAATCCACCCTGTTTCGAGTACCCCGAACGTCCCACAATGAGGGGGATGCCTTCAATCTCGGTTTCCTTGATTCGAAAAAGTCCAAGTTCGCCGACCCACTCACCGAGCAGGGCGCAGACTGTCTTTTCTGCATGCGGTCCCTGAACCGCCAGAGGTGAGACATCCGGTTCCGAAACTTCGACACTCAAGGATCTCTCGGCCGCGATCGCGCTCGCCCAAAACTGGATCTGCGAATCAGCAATGGAAATCCAGTAGACATCGTCTGACAGCTTGTTGACGACTGGGTCGTTGAGCAAAATGCCCTGATGGTTGCAAATCGGTGCGTATTTCCCCCGTTCGACTGACAATGTCGTCAAATCGCGTGTCGAAAGCAACTGTGCCAGCTTGCCTGCGTCGGATCCTTTCAACTGGACTTGTCGCTCACAGGCGACGTCCCACATCGACACACCTTGCAGCAAACGCCAGTACTCACCTTCAGGATCACCATATGAGGTCGGCAGAAGCATCCTGTTATAGGCAGTGAAACCCTTGACACCATCAGCAACAGTTGCGTCATAAAAGGGCGATGCACGCACTCTCGGCGTGGGTATGACATTGAACATCGGCGTACCTAAGACTATCTGCGCTGCCCACCTTTCAAGAACGGATTGTTCGCGGGCACGGGTTGCAAAAGGGTAGATTTTACTACGACAGCAAACCAATTTAATTTTCAAAATCGGGCTTGTCGGGATTGAACAGACCGTCTTGCGGAAAGCCGCCTGAAGCTCGCCTGTCCACGCAACAGAAAATATCCTGCTGGCGCTTGCCAACACGTCCCGGCCTGCAAAACGTTCCGTAACATCCGGCAAGCTTGATTCGTTTTCAGGTCGGCCGCAGACAGGCGATATTGACTCTGACAGCTGACACAATCTGGAAAAATTTCGAACAAATTCCAGTCATTCGCATTCATCTGATGTTGAATATGATGATATCTTTGTCTATAAAATAAACACTCTTTGAAACAACATGTATAAATAAACTAATATATCAATAATATACATATTATATTAAAAAATACTAATATGAATTATTATTCATGATATCAGGAAAATATGTCTCTTGAAAAATCGCTCATATGCACTATCTTATATGTCGACTGAGAAGCGAAGTTCTGAATCTTGATTACGAACCGCTGAAAACAGTCAAAGTAATGGTAATTGGACGAATTTTTCTTGAGGAATGAAAGATGTTTGAGAAAGTTCACGAAAAGGTTGGATTTGCATTTATAGGCGCGGTAGTCGTGCTGGTTGTGATAGTCAACCTGGTCGTTTAGTACCAATATTTATTTCATATTTTGATCGGATAAACCGAGAGGAACAACAAATGACAGTTTTTAACTTGATTGCCACCGATGCTCACAGGAATGCTGGGCATGCTCTTATAGAACCAGGGCGTATCAACAGTGTGATCCAGTTAATCAAAAGCGCTGGAATTCGCAGACAGGCAATACGCGATCTGCAATCACTTAGTGATGCCCAACTGGACGATATCGGAATTCCACGATACGCGATCCGAGACGTGGTCAACGGAAATTGCAAGAAGACCGCGGACAGTTCGGATTTGATGAGAACGAGGGGTCAGGGAACCCTGAGCTACGGTCCATATGTAGCCGGGAAGGCCGGACTCGCATGAACCACAATGTGACTTGATTTTATTATCCTCCTTTGATATTGGGCCGCCACCCTGGCGGCCCTTTTTTTGTACGCCAGCCATGGCGCGCAGCGCCTTGACTGCGCACAAAAGAAACACCAAGATGGTACTGGTGCTATATTTAGCAGTCGTTCAGCAACTTTGGGATTTGCAGGATCGACGATGCGAATTCATAACCACACTGGAGTCTAAAGGTAGAGCAGTGTTAAGGACAGGCAAGGAATACACAGAATCCCTTGACGACGGCCGTGTTGTCTATATCGATGGTGAGCGGGTCAGGAACGTTGCAACGCACCCTTCATTCAAACCGCTTGTGGACATTCGGGCCCGAATATTCGATCTATCGCATATCGAAGAGCATCGTGATCTTCTGTGTTACACCGACGACAGTGGAGACACCAATGCGGTCTTGTTGAAGATGCCGTATGAACAACGGGACTGGCATCAGAAACGAACGGCAGTCGATACGGTCCTGAATGATATTGGCGGTGTGGTGACACGAGTCGGAGACGAGACTGTCGGGGAAATGTGGTCGCTGTACGACGGCAGCGACGTACTGGCTGAAATTGATCCAAGGTTTGCACAGAATATCAAGAATCACATCGATCGAGTGATCAAGAACGACATCTTTCACGTTTCAGCCAATACAGACCCGAAAGGTGATCGTTCCAAGCGCCCGCAGGACCAGGACCCGGATATGCTGTTGCATGTGGTTCGGGAGACCGATGCGGGAATCGTCATTCGAGGCGCTAAGTATGAGACCGCATCCGCCTATGCCGAACAGGCATTTGTAAAGCCCACGATTGCCAATTGGGGCGATCAGAAACTGTCCGATTACGCAGTTGGAGTCATCGCCCCGATGAACGCGCAGGGAATCACTCATATCTGTCGCTCTGGGTTTGCTGGTCGCGCGTCTGCAAGAGACTATCCCCTGGCAAACAGATTCGACGAGATCGATACGTTGATGATCTTCGACGACGTATTGATCCCATGGGAGGACGTGCTGTTTTATCAGCATACCCGGGCTGCGACGTTTATCCGCTCCACGCTCCACCGTTACAGTGCATTTTCGTTCGTGCAGCGAATTCAGAAAACTGCTGACATGATGATCGGTGCGGCGATGTTCAATGTCAGACAGACCGGATTGGACAAGCAGCAGGCAGTTCGGGAAAAACTGGCGCAGCTGGTCTGCTATCGGGAGGGCATCAACGCCCATCTGACAGCATCCATCGCTGCCGGCGAGGTCAGTCCAAAGGGATTGCTGATGCCGAACCAGTCATTGCTGTACACCGGACGCGTGCTGGCGTGTTCGCAGCTGCATCACATGATGCACATTGCCCGGGAGCTGTGCGGAGGACAGATTTGCGTGACACCGGATAGCGTCAATTTTGAGTCCGAGGAAGTCAGTTTCTGGTTGAACAAATACTATTCGATCAATGAGGAGTGGCAGTCTGAAGACCGGCGAAAGTTGCTGGCGATGGCAAGAGATCTGCTGAATTCCGACTACGCGGGACACAAACTGACGTTTCAACTGTTCGCCCAGTCGCCACCATTCGCGCATCTCAATGCGGTATATGTGAATTTTGATTTTGCCGAACCGATGAGATTCGTCAAGAAGGCGGCCAATCTCTCGGATGCAATATCGATCGACTGACTGAAGATGTGAAGAGAAAGATGCCCACACACACGAGACTCAGAAAATTCAATACCCGCGACACTTATCCGGGCAGGACAATGGATAACGACCTCAGTCAGGTTGTCAAGGCGGGTAACATGATCTTTCTGCGCGGCCAGGTTGGAAGTGACTTTGACGGCAATATCGTCGGGTTGGGAGATCCGGCGGCCCAGACTGAACAGGCGATGCGTAATGTCAAGCAGCTGCTTGAGGAGGCTGGAGCCGGTCTGGAGGATATCTGCAAGATAACGGTTTACATCACTGACCGGGCCTATCGCGAGGAAGTCTATCAGGTCATCGGCAAGTGGCTTAAAGGTGTATATCCGGTTTCGACAGGGTTGATAGTACAGGGACTGGCCAAACCGGAGTGGGTGATGGAAATCGATGTGATTGCTGTCATCTGAACGAAAAGTCATCCGCAATCCGAAAACCTAGATCAATATGCAAAAGTTGGGGAAAGACCAGTGTTAAAGCAAAATTACGATACACGCGACCTGTGGGAGAAAGACCGCGATCACTACATCCACCCGTGGACTGATTTCTCGGTGTTCCATGAGGAGGGTTCATTGGTGATCGCCGAAGCGAACGGACCCTATGTCTATGACAGCGATGGTGGTCGATACATCGATGGGATCGGCGGCTTGTGGTGTGTCAATATCGGCTATGGCAATGAGGAGATGGCGCAGGCGATTGCTGACCAGGTACGAGCGATTCCATATTATTCCTCGTTCAATCACCTGACCACACCGCCATCGGCCAGTTTGGCTGCCAAACTCGCGCAAATCGCGCCCGAGAATCTGAATCATGTATTCTACGGTTCCGGTGGTTCGATGGCCAACGATACTGCCGTTCGAATTATCCATTATTACTTCAACCGACTCGGCAAACACAACAAGAAAAAGATTATTTCCAGGGTCGATGCGTACCATGGAAGTACTTACCTAGCGATGACACTGACAGGAGTCACCGCCGACCACACCGGATTTGATTTGGCCCCTGGACTTGTCAGTTATGTATCGTGCCCCAATCCGTATCGCAAACCGGAAAATATGTCGGACGCGGAGTTTTGCGACTTTCTTGTCGACGAGCTGGAACAGGAAATCGTCAATCTTGGACCGGACAACGTCGCGGCATTCATCGCCGAGCCGATCATGGGTGCGGGCGGCGTCATTGTGCCGCCGGAGGGTTATCATCGTCGGACCAAACAGGTCTGTGAACGCTATGAGGTGCTCTATATCTCAGATGAGGTTGTCACCGGATTCGGACGGATCGGTCATATGTTCGCATCGGAACCTGTATTTGGCCTGACACCGGATTTCATCACCGCGGCGAAGGGAATATCGTCTGGTTATCTGCCGTTATCGGCGACCATGATCTCCGACGAGGTGTATGAGGTGATCAGCAGTCCGACGGCAGATGGAGCTTTGTTTACGCATGGATTTACCTATTCAGGTCACCCGGTGTGCTGCCGGGCGGCACTCACAAATATCGAGATCATGCAACGAGATGGGATATGTGAGCACGTGCAGGACGTCGGACCTTACTTTGAGGAACAGCTGCAGACACTGCGCGACCTGCCGATTGTCGGCGATGTTCGGGGCAAGTGCTTCATGATGTGCATCGAGAACGTCAGCAACGCCCAGACCAAGGAAATATTCGATGAGGACGTAAAGATCGGCGACCGGATTGCCGCAAACTGCCAGAAACTTGGTCTGATCGTTCGGCCGGTGGCGCATCTGAATATCCTGTCACCTCCTCTGATACTGGACCGGGACAATATCGATGAGGTTGTCGGCATTCTCAGGAAAGGTATCGAAATGACCATGAGCGATCTGGTTTCAGAAGGCATCTGGAGCGGCTGAGAATCCCGGTATCCGGGCGAATCACACAGGCTCAGCAGTGTGGTCTGAAAGCCGAAGCGACCCGACATCGATGCGCGATCCTCGTTATGACATTCTTTTTGAACCGGTCCAGATCGGTCCGGTAGTCGCTCGAAATCGTTTCTATCAAGTCCCGCATTGTTGCGGAATGGGCCACGGCCACCCTCACACAGCAGCCGGCATGAGGGGCATGAAGGCGGAGGGTGGATGGGCAGTTGTCTCAACTGAAGAGTGCGACATCCATCACTCTTCGGACGTCTCGCCGTATATGGAACAGCGATTGTGGGACGATGACGATATTCCACAGCATCAACTGATGATCGATGCGGTTCACGCACATGGGTCACTGGCGGCAGTTGAACTGGCTCACAATGGTGGCGAGGCGCCCAATCTGTTTTCCCGAACAGTTCCGATCGCACCATCCGCGATTCCCGTATCAAGCTACGACCCGGTTCAGGCGCGGGCAATGACCAAGCGCGACATTCGCGAGTTGCGCCAAGTCTACCGCAAGGCGGCATTGCGGGCGCAAAGGACGGGCTTCGACATCATATACGTCTATGCCGCACACATGCTCACACTGCCGTGCCAGTTTCTGTCCAAGAGGTTCAATCATCGCACCGATGAATATGGCGGCTCACTTGAAAATCGGGTTCGGTTGCTCAAGGAAATCATCATCGACACCAAGGAAGCGGTTGGCGATACCTGCGGGATTGCGGTTCGTCTGATGCTGGATGAGCTGAGAGGCCCTGATGGGATTGAATGCGACGAGGAAGGCATTCAGATTGTCAGCATGCTTGCGGAACTCCCTGATATCTGGGATGTCAATATAAGTGACTGGGACAATGACTCCGCAACCTCCAGATTCAAGCCGGAAGGCCACCAGGAGCAATTTATCAAGGCAGTCAAGAGTGTCACATCGAAACCGGTGGTTGGCGTGGGGCGCTTTACCTCGCCGGACACCATGGTGTCGCAGATCCGCAGAGGCATTCTCGATATGATTGGAGCGGCCCGACCTTCAATTGCAGATCCATTTCTGCCGAAAAAGATTGAGGATGGCCGCCTTGAGGACATCCGGGAATGTATCGGTTGCAACATTTGTGTTTCCGGAGACTATACCATCACACCGATCCGTTGCACCCAGAATCCCACTATGGGTGAGGAGTGGCGACGGGGTTGGCATCCGGAAATCATCCCTCCGGCTGTAGAGAAAGGCTCGATCCTGATTGTCGGTGGCGGTCCGGCTGGGTTGGAGTGTGCGGTCAGTCTGGGCAAGCGGGGCTGTCAGGTAACGCTGGCGGATGCCAATGAGGAATTCGGCGGCCGCGTCAATTTTGAAAGCGCTCTGCCGGGACTTTCACAGTGGGGTCGCGTGCGCGACTACCGAATGCAGCAGTTGCACAAGCTGACCAACGTCGAGCTGTTCCCTGCGAGTACGATGACTGAATCGGATGTTGCTGAGTTCGGTGCTGATCACATTGTATTTGCGACCGGTTCGAGCTGGCGAAAGGACGGTATCGGTCGACAGCATGCTTTTGCACTGCCGGGAACAGAACAGTCCCATGTCCATACACCTGATGACATCATGCAGGGCACGATACTCAGTGGCGATGTGATCGTTTACGACGATGATCACTATTACATTGGCGGTGTCATTTCGGAATTGATCGATTCGCAAGGTGCGAGAGTAACGCTTGTCACGCCATCTGCAGACGTATCGAGCTTTACGCATAAAACTCTGGAGCAGGACGCAATACAGGGCAGGTTACTTGATCTCGGAGTCACCATCGTCACTGCGAAGTCGATGAGATCCATCGGGCCGCAAAGCGCCGAAATTCAGTGCATCTATTCCGGCCGCCTGTCAGAAATCAAATGTGACCATGTGGTCATGGTGACTGCGAGAACCCCCAATGATCAGCTGTATCACCGGTTCACAGCCGGGTCGGAACAGACCGGGAATGCCGACGCGCCCAAAGCGCGATGCATCGGCGACTGTCATGCACCTGGAACGATTGCTGCTGCGGTTTACTCCGGCCATCAGTATGCCCGACAATTCGGTGAGCCTGCGGACGAACGCGAGGTTCCGTTCTTGCGGGAACTGATCCGGGTCTAGCCAATGTGTTTGGACAGAATGTTAAAACTTTCCTAATTACCACTTAACATAAGCCATGTTTCAAGAGTTTTTCAGGCAAGGGCGGTGTTCTCAAGGCAACGTAGGCGAGTCTTGGGACCAGGTCCGGCAGGCTGAAGCGCCGATTGAAACGGTATTCGAATTCGGCCAGGTAGCGCTGCGCATATTTCGGCTCAAAAGAGTGATAGCTGCTGCGAAGTGCGGATTTCAGATTCCCCAGCACCGTATTGACCCTGTAAAACTCGGGTTTTTCCACCGCCGCACGACCGCCGCCGCTGACGATCGGCTCATGAGTGCTGCCTGCTTGTGTCACCGCATCAAAACATCTCAAACCGTCAGAGTCAGACACCACGTGGGGTACTGAATACCACCTTCGGCTGTAATTGACGTGATAATCGTAGCCGACTTTAGCGGTATTGATATCAACGGGTCGAAATGGCAAAAGCGGCAGGCGGCGAAGTGCAGGCGCATCCAGTTGTGTCGAAAATCTTTTTGCGGCTTCCCGGACGCTTTGAAAACGGTTTTCTGTTCAGTTCCTCAAGCAACGGACCAAGTGCCTTGTTGAGCTGCCCAAGGGTGTCAAACCTTTCGTTTCGAAGCGGTGCGAGAATCCACCGCTGAATTTGCTGCACCGAGTTTTCCACGATAGCTTTATCCCTCGGACGATTCGAACGAGTCGGAAGCACAGCGACGCTATATTACTGTGCCCATTGTCCATAGGCGCTGTTGATGTCGGGGTCGTATCGGCACGCCCGGATGGTCGAGCTTTTCAGATTATCAGGAACCACCAAATTCGGAACTCCGCCGAAATACTCCAGCATCCGCGTGTTGCATTCGATCCAGTCATTGAGTCCCTGCATCCACACCGCACACACAAACGTGTAATGCGAAACCCCCAGGGCAGCCACAAAGATTTGTGCCTTGCGACTGCCAACCGCAACACTCAGCCCCGAAAAATCCACAAACACCGTGTCGCCAGGAACATGTTTCATGCGCATCGAACGTTTGCCTTGTTTCGCCCACGCTTTGTAATTGCGACAAAACCACCCATAACTGTGACGGTAGTCGTGTTGCTCACAAAGCTCCATCCAAAGCAATTTGCGCGTCACTGACTTTAACTGTAACTGGCTGCGCACCCAAGCGTAATCAACCTCGTGCGCATTTTGCTCGCCATCATCACTTCGATACAAAATCTCTGCAAGTCGCTGCTCATCGATGTCGTCACCAAGCGGCCATTGCAGCCCAGCTCGCTTTGACTGCATCAATATGTTGTGAACCGTACCGACACTGACTTGCACTACCTCGCTAATGCGACGCATCGACCAGCCACAGTCGTGATGCATCCGCAATATCTCTTTATGCTTTCTCATTGCAATTTTCCTTTTCGTCATTTCCGCGCCTCCTATATCTCCAATCGCCTGTGAAATAACGATTGATAGATAAACGCCCGTGAAAATCAAATCACACTGAGAACAACTGCCGCCTTGTCGCCTCTTCCAATTGAACTGAACAACATGTTCAAGTTCACGTCATTCGGTGTTGAACGAAGCCGCTGCGCGGCAGTATCCCCATCCGGCCTTCATCGGTTAATCTT
>JAPPIB010000011.1 GCA_028820695.1 Acidiferrobacterales bacterium
ATGCGATAATCCGCTACGCAGAGCAACGGAATTACGCTCCAACGAAAACGCCTCAGTATCTGCTATTTCTAGTTCTTCCAAATTAATGGCGGATAATGAACCGTTGTTTCTATCCTCATTGGTGAATTTGTTGCTTTCGGAGTCTTCTATTTGTCCCAAATCCTCCCAAAACTGATCGTCGAACGCCTCATTACTTTGCCAAGCTCTTAACGCGGCGGTCAGCGAACTTGCCATTTGTCGTTGACGCATAATAATCGCAAACTGCGGTGCCTCCGATTCCTCTTGTCGATTATCCCAAAGATTGTTTGTCACCTTAGTGTAAATTGCTTGTTCGATTTCCGAAAAATTAACTGTAAGCACTTGGGGCTCTCTTCGAGCCTTGTTTTCAAGCACTTCTCGCTTGCGACTTCGAACCATATACTGACTTAGAAGCGATCTACTTTCCAACAATTTGGAAAACTCTATGCGACGCTCTGCAGTAATGTTCTTTCGTTCCAAATCGTGCTGAATTAGTTTCAACACGTCGTCGTCTTTGAAGTACGGTGATTTTCGAGCTCTGTTGATCGAGTCAGCAGCTCCTCTAAAGTCTGTCGGCTGATTCCGGAGACATCCGAAAGCTTCAACAATCGGCGCGTTTGCGTTTATTCTCTCCACGAATAGCTGCGAGTCGTAAAACTCATCTGGGTCAATGAGCCGCAATATCTGGTACAAATTATCGTTAGATATCTGAACAGGTGTCGCTGTTAGTAGCAAAAGATGATGTGCCGCTTCTCTGAGTAATCGTCCCAACCGATTGTTGGCGGTTTCAGGATTTCGCAAATAGTGCGCTTCATCAATTATTACTAAATCAATCAATGCATTCTCATTGATTGCTTTGTTTCCCTCCAACAATCGCGCCAAAATTGCTCTTTTTCCCTGGTAAGTTAAATCATCGTAGTTGCGCGGAGGGCGTATAGACTCGAAGCTAACGATATATTGGAATGCTTGTGAGTTTGATCGATTCTCCAGTATTTTCGTCAGCATTGATACGTTCGCGATCTCCGCTGAAATATTGAATCTTTGCCGAAGATCGCGTTGCCACTTTTCGCGGAGCATGGCAGGACAGACCACAAGCAAACGCCGGGCGTCTTCGCGCGCCTGTAACTCTTTCCATATGTATATCGCTTCTATTGTCTTTCCCAGACCTACCTCATCAGCGATTAGCAGTCGACCTACCGGTGATTCTACAAATCTCAATACTGCTTTGAACTGGTGTGGGAAGAATTCCGTATTGCTCGCCTCCATCGAATAGAAGATATTTGTCAATTCTCCCTTGATTTTTTCGAATGCTAGTACTCGTCGTAGATCTGATGCGTCGCCGAATCTTCCAGAGGCTAGAATGTCAAACAAGTCATCAATAGGCTCGAAGAGTTCGAGTAAATCATAACTCTTGTATTGTTTTTCGTTGGGACCAAAATCGATTTGAACTAGCGTTTTGCTACCTACTAGTTTTGTCGTACCTGTGGTTGTTCCGATGCGGCCAGGCTTATCTACCAATCGAACTCTCTGACCAGGCACTGTCGGGTCCCAAGAATTTGGGTGTTTCAAAGGTGAGGTTGTCATGCAGTGCTATCTTTCAGATTGCCAGGGACTACTTATCTTTTCAATCTCTGCTTCGATTTTTAAGGAATCAATTCCTCCATCTTTTTGGTCGTAAGTAACAATTAAAGTGCCTCTTGTTCCGCCGTCCTCTTCGATGGGTTGAATGCCCTGCTGCATATACCATGCTTTTTTCTGTTCCCAATTTCGTCGGTACTCGGGATGACTTAGCATTCCGCAATGTTCCCAATAGTAGGTGATTCCTGTGTCATCGTCTTCAATCGTAAAATCGGGAAATTTCACAATGCCATCAATTTCCAACGGATGCTCGTAGTGGTAGTCTATCTTTTTGGCATGTAACAAATTAGCAATTATCACCTCCGACTTGGAACGTACCAGTTCACCTCGACTTGTACGGTGAATCAGTCGTTCCTCAAAAAACTTATCGCTGACGGTAACTAACTTCGGTGGATAAAACAAATTCGTAATACGGGTAGCAGTTGCCGAATACCGTTCATTTGTTAATTGTTGCAGCTCAGCGGGTGATCCCTGATGCAGTATTACCACCTTCCGTTTCTGCCGTGTCAGGGCAGTGTATATCAACTCACGAGTCAGGAATAGTTGTGTGTTCGGTAGTATGAAAAACACAACGTCAAACTCGCTACCTTGCGCCTTGTGCACAGTTAAAGCATATGCCAGTTCGAGTCCAGCCTCACTATCGTCGTCGAAATCAGATTTCCAAAACTTGAAGACTTGACCAATTTGTGTCGAGAATTCAATTTCCAATGTATTGGGATTGAAGTTACGATATTTTGTCCTTCGATGCCCTACAACGATTCCAATTTCCCCATTAGCGAGATAACCGGCACTGGTCGGTTCAGGAAAAATACGTTTCTTCCATATCGACCTGTTACGGTTATTCATCACCTTGTCACCATAGATAATTTGATGATCACCCATTGGAGCCGCAATGTTGCGATATTTACCTGAGTTCTTGGCTTTCTGGATGTCCCTTCCTCTATAACTCAGATGAACCATACGGTTTATGGAATCCACTCCCCAAGGCCATTGCCGTACCGGGCTCAGTATTTGCCAATGTTCGGCCCTACTGCCTGCACTCGAGTCACTTTCATTCCGCATTCTGTTAAACCATGCAGAGCCATTGCTGTCGAGATTCGCACCCAAACTGAGAGCGAAGGACTGGAACTCCGACCTCTCAGAATCAAATTCAAGCGTCTCTGCTAGTGACTTTGATAGCAACTTTTCGAGTTTATCAGCCGTTTCCCATTGGAGGTACTGTAAGTTCTTGCTGTTACGTTGACCTGATAGAATCTCGAATGCAGTATCGTCACTGGGGTTAAGCGCACCCCCACCGAACCAAGTGGCCAATTGCAAATCATCGTGCTCCCCGACATCTTGACGTCGGGGAACGGTTAGTTCGGCATAGCCCACAGCTATGCGTGGAAACCGAGCTTCAATATCATCCGGACGTAGAAAAGCAATAATATCTGTAAACGGTCGTCCCGCGCCTATAGGCGGGAGTTGACGATGGTCTCCGACAAATATTAGGCGATGTACACCACTCAAAGCTTCCAAAAGTGCCGCTGTCATCTCCTCAGTGAGCATAGAGCACTCGTCAACAATGACTGTGCGCGCCACTCTTTCGCCAGATTGCCCTGTCATTCTATATCGACCGGTTACCCCGTCATAGCGAACTGGTTTAGAACGGACAAGGAATTGGGCGAGTGTATATGCCTGCAGATTTTGGATTCCAGCTTGCCGCGCCATACCTTCCATACGCACTCGAGCTTTGCCAGTTGGTGCTAACATCAGAACGCCGTCCTCGTATATTTCTGGATGGGTGCAAAGTACAGACAGTAATGTGGTCTTACCAGTTCCAGCAGGACCTATCAGCACCGAAAACCGCCTCGTCGCTAGTTCCTTTAAGGCTTCTACTTTCTCTTTCCTGGCTCTAATTTCCTCTTCTCGTTCAACTGGATCATCGGGTAATCGTTTAAGTTGCTCATCGAGTGTTTTTCGCCAGTCTGCGTCTATTCTGTGAGGTAGACTATTGACACGTTTCACAACCGTAGATTTAATCAATTCTCGTGTTTCAGCAAAACGTTCCAATTGGTAGGCACGATTTCCATCCGACATTTCTACAAGGCGGATTTTTCCAACGAAATTCTCGTCCTCAGCTACTGATAATAAGTCGGCGGTAACGTGCGTTTCACTCTCATCTCGACCCCTCTCCCCTTCGCTGAGATTGGTAATGACAGCGCTCTGAGGCATAAGGGTATCGCCACGTTCCGCTACCGTTTCCAATTCTCTTATTGTGAGTGCACAAAGACGACGACCATCAACTGCGGTTTTCATTCCAATAGTCTCTGACAGCGGAAAGCGTCTACGTAAAGAACCAATTGGGAAAATTCCGCGATCTACCGTGCCGATATCAACCGGATTATTCGTTAATCGGGTCGACTCGTATACGAGATATGGGTTTTGAATATAGTCTTCGTCAGCGGCATCAATACCATTCTGTTTCCTAATTTCTGGGATCGCCAGTATTTCAGCCTGAGTATCATTTAGATCAATTCGACAAAGTAACTCTAGAAACTGCTGACGGGTTGTATTTTGCAAACGTTGCCAACTCCTGATTACCGTGCTATCAATGTGCTCCAATAAACTCTCAGGGAAATGCTTGCTCGGGTCAAAGACTGCCTCTTGCCAGGCATCCCAAGGATTTCCGTCCTCACCTGATTTGTCGGTCATCTTTTGAGTCACAAAGTTGGCCATCGGCACGCCCATCGCACCGAGTACCGCGCCCATTCCAGGATAGGGACCGCGTTTTTTCCACAAGCGCCCAAGTTGTTTGTCTATCCAAGTTTCTTGGTGAGTTGTCGAAACATCGAACAATTCTCCGGCCCTGAGCAACGCTTCTCGGCAAGCCAGTAATGAAGCAATAGCTATATCGTCGCTGACATGTTCGGTCGCGTACGAGAATTCAGTGAAACTATTCTCCGGCGCGAATGCAACCACTTCAGCGGGATTAAACGCCCTGCCGTCATCCGACTTCTCAAGAGCTTTGTGGTAAGGCATAAGGAAGCCATCCGTAAAACCCGCCCTAATCGAGTGAGTAACCATACGTTCCCACATAAGGCTCCGAATATTTCCAGTAGTCGAGCCATCATAATCGTATTCAATTAAAGGGCCTAAATGTTGTACGCGTCCTGCACCAATAAGGACGCGCCTTCCACTATCCTCAACGAGAGGCACCTGTTTGGCGTAGAAAAATACAAGTGATTCGTTAGGCTGTACGTGGTTCCAGAAACAGTCAAGCAATTCGCGATGATTTCGATGGTCTTGGACCCAGTGCGTGCTGAAATTCAGTTTCGGCTCGTATGATAGGTCTACGTCCAGAGGAAACCTATTTATTAGTCCGCGCCCACCTTGTTTCTCGTCTCCGAAAACAACTGGTTTCATTAACCAGCGAAACGGCAATCCCGCTGCTGCGTATGCTGGGTACGCTAGACGGGTAGGTCTGAAATGCTGATGAGTTTCAGGTGAGGTTTTTACATAAGGGTGCTCGTGAAAGCGTTCTAGTGGAAAAGGAGCCATGAACGTTGCGCGTTCCATCACGCATGGTGGCAACTGATTCGCATCCATATCAACTAGAGACTGACCAGCAAGAGCTTGCTCCTCACTTTCATCTTTCAGATTTGCAATATTGATGAGCTTCAGACAGGACGTGTTCCGCTCAGGGTTCTTGCAGACAGTACCGTCCCATCCACTATCGTGCCAAGGTACACGAATGGAAATGTGCCGTAACGGATAAGACCAGTCACTCACAATCTAATCCAAAAAGGCAAGACTTCAATTTGTTCCAATCGACCTAGATTCACTGATTCAAAGAGTAGTTCAGCTCACAAAATTCTCAATCTTCTGTACTGAAGAAAGTTAATTCTGAGAGGCTTCCTACATTTGGCGATTCAATTACACATTTCTGATGAGTCATATAACCCACAGCATTTTACAGAAAACTTAACGTCCGATAGGTCAAATCAGATTCTCGTTCACCTGCCTTTCAGGATAGTCTCTCCCCCTTTTCGCCAGTACCTGGCATTGCGGTCATTGAAGATCTAGTGGAAACGGCTTTACAACCATCAAAGTACGCTGATGTAACTGAAATCCACAGGCGGATGGTGTGATGTTGCTCAGAACATCGGAATTACTGCCAAAAAAAGCCTCATTTGAAGATGTGGTTGCATTCAGTCAGCACTTCAGCACAAAATTATAGTTTACGAGAGCAGGCAATCGCCTGACTCTGGTTTCTAGCTACGGTACTTATCAACATCATTCCCCATCGCTATGCACAACAAGGCAGACTGATGTCGGATCGCGAACTTTGCTACCTCTCGGCGACAGACGCGCTCGCTCTTTTTGATCGCGGTGAGCTGTCGCCGGTTGAACTGATCCGGGCGCAGATCAGGCGCAGCGAATCCTTGCAGCCCAGGATCAATGCGTTTACCGATACGTTTTACGATCAGGCATTGGGTGCAGCGAGAAAATCGGAATCTCGCTACCTTGCCAAACGGGCGCGCAGGCTGGAGGGATTGCCGGTTGCCGTCAAGGACGAGTTTCGCCTTAAGGGAACCCGCAGAACCTCTTCGTCTTTAGTCTTTCAAGACCGTGTGGATCACCACTCTGATGTCGTCATCGATCGATTGCTGAGAGCTGGCGCCATTGCGATTGCTAAAACAGCGACGCCGGAGTTTTGCCTGCTTGGATCGTGTCACTCCCGCTTATTCGGTGTAACCCGCAATCCTTGGGACCCGCAACTGACTCCGGGTGGCTCGTCGGGCGGTACCGGTGCGGCATTGGCCGCCGGAATGGTCACGGTCGGCACGGGCACAGACATCGGCGGGTCGATTCGGATTCCCGCCGCGCAATGCGGCATTGTCGGCTACAAGCCGCCCTATGGGAGAAACCCGGAGGTGCCGGTATTCAATCTGGATTTTTTCAGCCACTCGGGTCCGATGACCCGCTCGGTCCGCGACATCGCTCTTTTGCAGAACGTCATGTCAGGACCGCACAACAAGGATGTCGCCTCACTTCGGAGCCGGGTCAGATTGGATGCCGGACCGCCTGCGAGAAGTCTTGATGGATGGAAAATCGCTTTCTCCATGGACTTGGGCTTCATGGAGGTCGACGATAGCGTGAGGTGCAACACGATGAGGGCACTCGACACCTTTCAATCTCTAGGTGCGGTTGCAGAGCAAGTGGAACTTGGCTGGGATGAAGAGATCATCCAGGCCGCGCAAACGTATTGGTCGCACAACTGGGCGGTGACGTTCTCACATCTTCTGGATACCCATCGCAAAGATCTGACCGAATACGCCGTGTACTTTATCGAGCGGGCGCGGGGGTCGTCATCCGCGCAATATCTGCGCGCGATGCAAGTCATGGTGGAAATGTACCAGACCTTCGGTCCGATCATGGACCGATTCGATCTATTTGTGTGTCCAACGTTGGCAACCAACCGGATACCTGCCGATTTTACCTGGCCGTCCAGCGAGGTCGAGATCAATGGGAAAGTCATTGCTGCTGACGAGGAACAATGGTCGCTGACCTATCCGTTCAACATGCTGAGCCGCTGTCCGGCACTTGCCGTGCCTTCCGGACTTGGAGATAACGGTGTTCCGACAGGAATCCAGTTGGTCGCACGCACTTACGCCGATCGCAAGGTGATCGAAGCCGGCAAAGCATTCGAAGCCGCGTCCGACGCCATGCCTGACTGGGACGTCATCGACTCGCATTTGGCGGGCGGTGTCAGTCAGACTGAACCGTAGATGGATGAGATCGGATGTGACGGGAACTGAACGTAAGACGCACTTCGGCTCCGTGCCGGATGGGATCCAAAGGGTTGAGGCCGATCCGAAGTTGAGAGAGTCGATCGGTCACTGAGCGGCGCAAGCGGAAATACATACGATGCAGATCATGCTGGTTCGGGGAGACGCTGGTGCCACATTCCGCCGACAGGCGCAGCGGACGAACAAATCAGTTTTGATATTCGTGATGCAATCGCCATAATGAACATCCGATCATGGATATTGCAGCAGCAATCGAAAGTCTGACCTCCTCTTTGGCAATCACAGAAGGCTGGTTGCTACAAATCACAGCACCCGTTGTACCTGTGTTGATGATACTGGGGCTGAGGACGCTGTTCATGTTCCGCAAGCATCATAGTTGGGTCACTTTCGCGGTGCGGTTTTTCGGCGGTGCGATTCCGCTTTGCATTGGGCTTTATTTTCTATCTGTCCTGGTCGGAAGCCAGGACATTCGGATTGTCCCGGGTGCCGGTTGGGGGATTTCCGTCAGTTTCGGCCTTGGTCTGGTCATTGGTGTCATACTTGCCTATATCGCAGGCCGAAAGTTTGAGCCTTGGTTGCTGGGGTATCTTGACAGGCGTGTCCGACGGGCTGGTCGTTGTGAATCGCTGACTGACATCCGCGAGGTGCGGCATGGATTCTCGGATCTGGCCGACGTTGACTTTTCGGCGCAGTTCGACAGCGCAGTCAAGAAGGATGCGATGTTTCTGGGGTTGGGACTGGATGGCGAGGAGGTCACGATCGATCGGCCGACATGGAAAAGCAGTCATGTGCAGATCATGGGGCCGCCTGGAACCGGCAAGGGGATGTTGGCGGGGATCACGCTGACGCAGTCATTGAAGTACGGTGATGCGGTTTTTGTCTTCGATCCCAAGCGCGACGAGTGGGCTCCAAGCGTGCTTCATGCGGCCTGTGAACGTGCCGGAGTGCCCTTCCGGTACGTCGATCTTAATGAGGCTGTCGCGCAGATCAATCCGTTGCTGAGTTCGACGTCGGGAGAAGTCGCCGAGATGCTGTATGCGGGGCTGGAACTGGGCCGCAAGGGTACTGAGGCGGATTTCTATCGTCTGGACGATCGGAAGGCTGCCAGGCTGGCAGCTGGTCAAGCGGGCGAGGATGCGCTTTCATTGAAGGAATTGGCCGATCGGGCGAAGTCTGTGACCGACGGCAGTCTGATGACGGGTGCAAAAGCGTTCTTTGCAGCGATTGACGAGGTGGCTGAGCTGCCATGCGTTCAAACCCGGGAAGGTGTGGATCTCTGCGCGCCGCTGCGCGGCGGTGGCTGCATCTACATCGTCGGTTCGATGCGCAATGATCCGATTGTCATACTTCAGAAAATGCTGTTTGTCAGAATCGTGCAGATCATCGAACGGATGCGGGAGCGAACACGGCATTGTTCAGTATTCCTTGACGAGTTCAAGTATCTGCTGAGTGTCACAGCAGTCAATTCTCTGGGTGCGATCCGGGACAAGGGTTGCAACATATTGCTGGCACATCAGTCGCTGGGCGACTTCGGCAACTGTGGATCGGATCTTTCTGAATCCGCGGTGGGATCAACGATCCTTGATACGACACCGATCAAATGGCTGTATCGCCCCGCCGATCAGGCTACCGCATCGTGGGTGTCCGATCAGAGCGGACGGATTTTGGTGGCAACGCAAAGAGCCGAGACTGCGAGAAATCCGGAACTTGCGGAATCGCTGTCAGAAGTCCGGCGTATCGGGGAGGTTGAGCGCAATCTGTATGATGTCAATACAGTGATGAGTATGCCCAAAGGGTGTGCGGTGTGTATCGGTGCCGGAATTGCGACACTGGCGAGAGCGAAAGCCATCCGGGTTGACAGGATGGATTTTCGTCCGACTCCGGCGGAAGTGGCAGAACCAGTTGGCATCAATGTTCTTAAGCGGATTACGGCATCGACGGTTGCTGACGATGATTGCGACACACCGTCGGAACCACTTTTGGATCAGGCGCCCGAGACGAGACTGTTGCGATTCCTGTTCGAGGAGACCTGGACTCATATCGACATCATCCGGGATCTGCTGGGGGACGGTGCGCAAGAACAATGGATGGAGCTGTTGGCGGCACTGGCTGAAGGAAAGTCAATCCGCTGTCATGAACTTCGGATCGGCTCGAGTTCCACGGGAGACTACTGGGGGATCACACGTAAGGGGGTCGACGAATACCAGTTGATTTCGGGAGTTACGGCGGATCGTCCGATATTTGTCAAGAAGATGCTGAATCCGAAGAGTGTCCTGCACCGCCTTGATCTCCAACGCCTGCGTCTTGTCGCGGAACGTGCCGGCTGGAGCCAGTGGCAGATGCAGAGGCCTGCGGGACTGCTGCAAAAGAGCGGGATTTATCCTGATGCGACGGTTCGGGATCGCAGCGGTGCCCGGGTCGCTATCGAAGTGGAGCGCAGTGTGAAAACCAAGAGTGACTATCGTAAGATTCTGCTGGGGCATCTTTTGGCGCGTCGAGCGCGACGGTGGGATTGGGTCTGCTATCTGAGTCCGGACCGTTCAATGGCAAAACGTCTTGAGCGGATTTTTACTGACATTGAAGAGGTGGACTATGAGGGAAGTCGTATTGAGATCGGTGAGGATCATCGGGCGGTATTTCAGTTTTTCAGCTATGGTGATGATTGGACCGAAAGCTCGTAAAAGAATGGGAAGCGTCCATTACGTTGCATTTTTGCAACATCTATTCGAGTCGCAGCGTATATTTTCGATATATTCGGTGACCTGCTTTAAATTGCGCTGTCATGCCCTATAAAATTACGACCGTAATAGTCAAATTTGACAATTTTTCAATTCATTGATTAAACCTTAGGAGTAAATCATGAAGAAACTATTTACAGTAACGTTACTCGCGGGACTACTGAGCATACCCTCAGTTGTACTTGCGGAGGCGACCTGGTACGGATCGATGCGGGCTG
>JAPPIB010000012.1 GCA_028820695.1 Acidiferrobacterales bacterium
GATGCGATAATCCGCTACGCAGAGCAACGGAATTACGCTCCAACGAAAACGCCTCTGGTAATACCAAAAGTTTACAAGAACGAATCTAGAGGATATGAGGATGCGTCAGAATTTGAAAGTCATACTTGCCTTCACCTTGGCACTTGTTTTCTCAACCACCGCAAATGCAGCCAAGTATAAAGAAGAAGCTGTCGCGAACGGTGGTGCTGTTCAAGGCACAATCACCTATAACGGAGTGATCAAGAATCGAACCGTTCTGCCCACGAAAGACAAAGAAGTGTGCGGCAAGTCGCGCAAGATTCCCCAGGTGGTCGTCGGCGACGGTGGAGTTGTACAGGATGCGGTCGTGTTTCTCAAGGATGTCGCATCCGGCAAGGCCTGGCCCGACATGGGACGCCCCGTCATCAATAACATCGCATGCATTTTTGAACCTCATGTGCAGGTCGCCCGTCGCGGCAAGGTCGATATCCTGAATTCCGACCCGGTCTTGCACAACACACACGGCTACTACGGCAAAGCAACCGCTTTCAACGTCGCATTGCCATTCGAGAACGCCAAAGTCACGAAAATCCTTAAGCGTGTAGGACCGGTGCGCACCGATTGTGATGCACACGGCTGGATGCTCGGCTGGGTCGTTGTCGTACCGAATCCATACTTCATGCAAACCGGCAGTGATGGCGCCTACAGCATCGCTGACGTCCCGCCCGGCGACTACACGCTCGTTGTATGGCAGGAGCAGATCGGAGAGACAGAAACACCAATTACCATCAAAGCGGGTGAGACAACAGAATTATCGATCGAACTCGGCAGCTGAAGCAGATTTCTGATTCAGTTGAGATCGTTTTCGGTTCGTTCGTTAATATGACAATGACAACTATAAGAATATATAGATTTTCTGTAGCCATGCTATTTAGCAGGAGGAGTTTATGCCAGAAAAGAAACAAGGTGATAGCGATAGAGTAGTGGGAGGAAATGTCGATCTGACTCGACGGACTTTCCTGCACAAGTCGCTGTTGACCGGAGGTGCGGTAGCCACAGGCAGTGCGGTCGGGTTTTTCCAAACCCTTTCTTCCATGGAAGTCGCAAATGCCGCTGGTGAATCGTTCAGTTTCGCGTGGGTGTCAGATACACATCTGTATCCCCAGACACTGAATCAGCGATTCATTGACAAGGCGACGCGTGCATTCGGTGAGGTTCAAGCAATGGGCGATAAGTTCGACTTCATGATTTTTGGAGGCGACCTTGCCCAACGCGGTGATCCGGTCGAACTCGAACTCGGTGCGGAGTTGCTGAAGGAAGTAACCATTCAGAAACACTTCATACCGGGCGAACATGACTGGTATCTTGACTTGGGTGAGGCCTGGAACAACCATTTCGGCGAATCACCTTGGTCATTTGAGCACAAGGGAGTCCTGATTATCGGGCTTGACACGGTTGGCAACGCGCCTGACTACTGGTCAGCCAGGGGCATGACCGCGAAAGAGCGAATGGGACACATGGAAGCGCTTGACGGATCACAAGCCGGACCTTGGTCCGGTCTGGGAAGCAAAAACCGTCAGTGGCTCTCCAGCACCCTGTCCGACTGGCCGAAAGATGCGCCGGTGATAATTTTCTCGCACACACCACTTTGGGAATGCTACGCGCCATGGAATTTCTGGATTCGGGATTGGCGTCAGGTTCACGAAATCATTGGACCGTGGCAGAATGTAACCAATGTTCATGGTCACGTTCATCAGCCACTCTACAATGAGATCGGTGGTATGCGCAGCATCGGAATGCTAGCCACTTCCTGGCCATGGCCGTATGCACCGCAAGGTGTGCCGGAAATCACGAAACCCATGTTGCGGGTTGATCCTGGCGACCATTTCGATGGTGTCGGCTGGGGCAGTCTTGCCATGGCGGACGGCTTCATGGACAATGAGTACATGATGTGGCGTGAACAGGTCTTCGGAACCACCCGCGCAGACTCCGGTACTGGAGACAACCAAAATCAGGTATTGTCACCCAGAATCGCGGATCGCGGCTGGACCGGCGACTAATTCAACATGGAGGGAAATTTCATGCTAAGCACTAAAACCAAGGGGCTACTTGCCCTCGTAACTGCGGTTGTGTGTGTATCGCTGGCTTTTGCCTTTATGGTGAATCGCGCTTCAGCGCATAAAGTCGCACATGATGCAGAAACACTGCAGGCATTCACGGATGCTTTCATGGAACAGGTCATCCGAGGTGACAATCTGTTCCACGGCGGAACCGAACCCGGACTCAATCTGTCGAGCACGGGTATGGCTTGCGCCATGTGTCATCCCTTCTCATCGGACGTGCATCCTCACGAGTTTCCGAAGTTCCAGGAGCAAATGAGCGAATTCGCAACTTTGCGCGACATGATCAACTGGTGCATCGAGAAACCCAACGAGGGTGAGAAGATCGATCCGGATGGTGAAGCGATGAAAGCTCTGGAAGCATACATGTATTGGTCAAATCGCGGCTCCGTTCTGGACCCGGGACGCCACTGATCGGTAATGCTTGCACTTCCGGAGAATCGTTTCTGATTCTTGGGAGGATTAAGTGAAAATCGGGGGTGCGGCGGCAATTTGATTTTGAATTGTCTCGCACCCTCTTGCATTTGACCGACATTACTCTTAAAGCGCCGATTTCAACTTTTGTTCACAAAGGAGTTGTCTTTCCGTGAAAAAACTACTCGCAACCGCCTCACTTGTCGTCATAGTCGGAGCAAGCTCCCTGATAGCCCTGTCGTTGCAACCCGCGGGCGGAAAAGCCGGTGAGGTAGAGGTAACGACCGGACGTGCCCTATTTGATTACTCCGCTGCCACCGGAAATGTTGAACCTGCAAGCGACGGGATTCCAGTCACTCCCCGGCTGATTGAACACGGCGAGTGGGTGTTCCGAGGCTTGTGCATAGGCTGTCACGGAGTCAACGGCGACGGCAACGGTGCCGTGTGGGAACTCGGCGAACAATATGCCGGAGAACATCAGCTGCCCCGCAAACCGCGCGATTTCACCGAAGCGGTTTACAAACTCAGATCAACGCCAAGCGGCTCGTTGCCCACCGATGCCGACTTGTTCCGGTCTATCTCGCGCGGTCTTGTGCTTGAGCAGGACATGCCGGCGTTCAAGTTTCTTCCTGAACGCGACCGCTGGGCCGTCATTGCCTACATCAAGAATTTCTCCGACCGCTGGGAAGAAGAGGCCGAGTGGCAGGAAGACCCGATAGAAATCAGCGATCCGCCGATGCCGGATATCGCCATGGTCGAAGCTGGCAAGAAAGTATACGAACTGATGCAGTGCGAACAGTGTCATGGGCCTGGCGGCAAGGGCGACGGACCTTCAGCCCCCGGATTGGAGGACGATGCGGGACTGCCGATCGTTCCAAGAGACTTTACCGACGCATCACAGTTTGTCGGATCAAGTGATCCAAGGGGAATCTATCAGACATTCACAACAGGCCTGGACGGCACTCCGATGCCTTCCTTTGCTGACTTTCTGGATGAGGATCAGCGATGGCAGTTGGTGTGGTACGTAATTTCATTGCGCCCTGAGTTCGATATTGAAACGGCACGCAATGAAATAATGACCATGCAAGAAACCAAGATGGCCCGGTTGGACACCCAATGAAACACACCCAACGCATAGGATTATGATTGAACGTGTCACCATCGGCAATCTGGATTTCGACAGGTCTGATACTCGCCGTAGGCCTTGCCTCGAGTGCAGTTGTACTGTTCCCGGAAGATCGTGTACAGATTGGAATCGCGGTTCATGAACCCATCGACTACCAGCTGGTCCCTAAGAACGCAAGTCTTGCGGAACTTGAGCGCGGACGCAGTTACTACATCCAGCTGTGCGCGCTGTGTCACGGTTCGAACGGTACCGGCAGCGGTGAGTACAGTTACCGAATGGTGCCGAAACCAAGCAACCTTGTGGTCGATATCCTCGAATCAAGAACTGATGTGCAGATTGACGAGGCCATACGCGATGGCGTTCGCGGCTCTGCGATGCAGGGGTGGGGTGAGCGTCTGAGCCCGGTCCAACGCCGACAGATCATCAAGTACATCAAATATCTCGCAATAAAATACAAACATCACTAGTCAATGAGTATTACAGCAGACGTCATGGTTGATACACCCGTCCGGGAAACAGCGATAGATACCGACTCGTTGCTGATCGTGAAGTTCATGGTCATGTCCGTAGTCAATCTGCTGATCGGTACGGTTCAGGGCGTTTTGCAGACATTGCCTGAGTTCGCGCTGTGGATTCGCGCGACCGGTCCTGCCGGTCACATGATCGACCCGTTGGCGCATGCGCATATCAACCTCGTAGGCGGTGTCACCTTGGCGATCATGGGCATCTTCTATTACATTCTGCCAAGACTCATTCACCGGCCGATCTACAGTCGTACGC
The DNA here is from genome assembly GCA_028820695.1 of Acidiferrobacterales bacterium. Classification (NCBI taxonomy): domain Bacteria; kingdom Pseudomonadati; phylum Pseudomonadota; class Gammaproteobacteria; order Acidiferrobacterales; species Acidiferrobacterales bacterium. The sequence continues at coordinate 4,420 of JAPPIB010000012.1, forward strand.
TTTCCATCACATCGTTTTGGTTTTCCGTGATCGGTGTGCTCGGATTTTTCAGTTCCCTGGTCGTGTTCGGCATCATCGAGGGCAACATGGTGCTCGATGGAATGACCTACCAGCAGGCGCTGGACACGGTCGGCAGCATTCACCATATCGCCATCATCACAACCGCAATCCTGATGGGGTTCGGCTATTGGCTTTTCATAACAAACATCTTTCTGACAGTTTTCAAGCGTAACGGAGGTCATTGATGCATCGGTTACTCAATTTTCTGTACAACGGATTCATTGTCGGTGTCGGACTCGGTACTGTCTTTCAGCTGGCTTTCCTGCCCCTGATCGGAATGCGAAGTCACGAGGAGTGGACCGGTCTTCTGGTCTGGGGTTTCGCAATCTCAATCGGAACCGGTGTGATTTCGGCACTGTCTTTCTGGTACATGAATAGAATGATGATCAAGCAGGGCAAGTGATCCCCTTTGTCGGTCACACCTGCAATCGGAGAAACTAATAATGGCAACTAACATACTCACACGAAACGATTATGCTGAAGGAACTGCAGCAAAGCATTTCTTTTTCTCATCAATCGTCATGTTCAATATCGGAGTGTTTCTGGCCCTGATCACCTCAATGAGACTGGCATGGCCGGATGTCTTTCCGAATGACATTCCCTGGTTGCACTTCGGCCGGGTGAGACCGGTACATGTGCATTTTGTGATATTTGGATGGATATCGATGGCATTCGCCGGCGCGATGTGCTACATGGCACCCGCGCTATGCAAGACCAAGCTGTGGAGTGAGAAACTCGGAACCTGGAATTGCTGGGCGTGGAACATCGGAATGGTGGCTGTGTTCTTCACCCTGATCAACGGCATGACTTCCGGCCGGGAGTATCAGGACCTGATCTGGCCGCTTGACGTTTACGTGCTGTTGTTTGTTTTCACTCCTCTCGCAGTCAATATCTGGCTCACAATGCTGAGCCGACAGACCCAGGGCCTTTACGTGACGATGTGGTTTTTCGGAGCCGCCTTGCTGTTCATCATCCTGAGTTACTTCATCGGTGCTGTTCCGGACCTGTTCCCGGTCACTGGACTCGCCGAAGCGTACATGACCTGGTGGCACGCACACAACATTCTTGGACTATGGATCACGCCGGTGTCGGCAGCGATCGCCTATTACATCATTCCGAAAATTTCAGGCAATACACTGTATAGCCACAAGATCGGCCACCTGCACTTCTGGTCCATTGCAGCATTTTATTCAACACCCGGCGCGCATCACCTGATGGGGGCGCCGATACCGGAATGGCTGAAGTCTTTCGCTTCCGTTTCCGGCGTGCTGATCATGATTCCCGCATTGGCATTTGTGGTGAACATGCTGATGACGATGAAGGACAAATGGTGGATGTACACCAAGAACATTCCGTTGCAGTGGGCACTGACTGGTGTGTTGTTCGCGATTCCGTTGAACATCCAGGGCGCTTTTCAGCAGACACGCTCGCTGAACTGGTACATTCACGGCACGCACTGGATCGTCGCCCATGCCCATCTTGCATTGCTGGGATTCTCGAGTTTCATCGAGATCGGTGCGATCTACTACGGCTTGCCGAAACTGCTCAAGCGGAAACTTTACAGCGAGAAGCTCGCCAGGCTGCACTTCTGGATGATGGCAATCGGATTTCTTGGATTCTGGTCGGTACTGACTGCAGCCGGACTGGTGCAGGGTGCAGCCAAGGTGTATGAAATCCCCTACATCGAATCAGTCATTGCAACGCATCCGTACATGGTGGGTCGGGTATTGTTCGGAGCCCTGATCATATTCGCCCAGCCGATCTTTCTATACAACATGTGGATGACCGCGAAGTATGGTGAGAAAGTTGTTCCGGAATCGACCGGTGGCCAGGCAGCGCCTGTCCCGGCAACCAGTTAAACACAGACGTTAGAGGATATCAGTCATGCCGAAATATGTAGCTGGTGCAGTATTTGTAGTCTTGGTGATTTTTTCATCTGTCGCGATTACGATTGTCGGCGGTTCGACCTACATGAACGAGATTCCGAAAACGGAACTGGCCATTGAAAAGGAAAAAATGCTCGGGCACAGCGCGTGGACCATCCACGATCCCTGGATGAGGGGGGATGACGCTCCGACGTTGGCTGGAAAGGGCAAGAAAATTTTCATTCGGGAAGGTTGCTGGTGGTGTCATACCCTGTTGCCGGAGCAAACACAAGATTGGGCGTACTTCGGTGAGCCGCCGGTTGCCGGTGATGTTCAGGGCGAGGCACCCAGTCTTTTCGGCTCGGACCGCAAGGCACCGGACCTGCTTCACATCGCAAGTCGGAATCGTGTGAAAGCCTGGCATTATGTCCATCACCGTGACCCGAGAGCGGTTACGCCGGGTTCGATCATGCCTGCGTTCAAACACCTGACTGATCACGAACTCGATGCAATCATCGCTTATCTGGAAACACTGAAATAAGTTGAATGGGAGACTGCAGAAGATGGCAGACCGAAACGAACTAGAAGATCGAGGTGAAGTTTTTGGTCGCTTCGGCGACGAAGAATATGACGGTATAAAGGAAGGGAACGGCAAGATACCCTGGTGGCTCGTCCTGATCGTCGGTGTCACTGTATTTCAGGCTTTCCTGTGGACCATGCCATGGCCGGGATTTGGCCAACGTTACGATTCGGTGACGACAACTTTCGTCAGCGCTACGGGCAAGCAACCCTGGTGGGATTGGGGTTACTACATGGTGCTGTTTCAGATCATCGTGGTCCTCACATGCATCGCAGGTGTCATCTGGTATATCAATATCCAGAAGTGGCGAGAACGCGGCGGCAAAGACAACAGCGACGGAGATTCGCAGTCATAAGTTTCCAGCCTGCTTTCGGTGGGATTTACAGATCAAATATCGGCACTGATATTTGCGTTGATTGTAGTCGGCGTATTCGTCTACGTCATCATGTCACGTTTTGTGCTGGGACCGCTGACGAAGCTCAAGCGGGTTGAGAAAATCGTAATCTCCCTGGGTGTCGTTGGAATCGCATTGGTGGTGGTCTACGCGGCGCTTGAGTTGCTGTTTCATATCGTGTTTTAGCAATCTGTTGTGACATACCGGAGATGCTGTGAAACTCGGCGAAAAAATCATGTTTGGATTTGCGATCATCGTCGTCATCGCCGCGGTTGGAAAAGGATATCGGCAATTTACTGCAGAAGATCGTCCGCCGCCAAAAAACTACTATGAGTTTGATGAAGTCGGTCTGCAGGGACATCTTGTGTACCGAAAGATGGGATGCAACAGCTGTCACAGGGCGATGGGAACCGGTGAGGTTGGCGTCGCGCCCGTGCTGGATGGTGTGGGTACGCGCAGAACACGCGAATGGCTGCATCAGTATCTGACAGATCCGGAAACGCTTGTGCCCGGCACAGCCCACCATGGAAATCTCGGACCGGATTTCAGACTTCTGGAGGCGGACCAGCGGACCAAGTTGGCTGCGTTTCTGTCGGGCCTGCGTGCAAACCCGAATTCACCCAACTATCCGATCAAGCCCATTGTGTCTGATTCCTGAAATTTACAACCTGAACTGAAAAAGGTACTTGTCTTGAACCCTGAAACTCTGATCCCGTTTATCTGGGCGGCAACCGGACTGATTATGCTGATCGCCATTGTCATCGTCATTTACTGGGCGTACAAAAACAATCAGTTCGACGAGAATATCAAAGACCAGATATTTACCGAAGGCGACGACGACCGTTACAACTGACCACTTCGGACACCGCGATGAGATTCACAGCAGGTGAATGGATTGTCATTGCCGGATCTGTCCTGATCGTTGCGTTTGCTGTCGTTGTGGGGAGCATCATTTACCTTAAGCCGCCGCCGGTGCAATTCCTATACGAGCAAACGGCGGACTCCCTCAGGGGCGAAAATATCTATCGTCGCGAAGGGTGTCTGTCCTGTCACGAAATATTTGGCAATGGGGCATCGTACGGCCCGAGTCTGGATGGCGTTGGCAGCAAACGAGACAGAGACTGGCTTATCAGATATATGAAGTCACCGTGGCCCGGGGTCAGCAAAAAGAAATATCGACTCAAGATGCCGCCCTACGACCACCTATCCGAAGAGGATCTTGAATTTCTGGCAACCTATCTGCTTGCGCTCAAGGTCAACAGTAATGGTGCTAAGTGAAATACTCGAAACACGAATCGATTATGATTCGTTTTCGGACGGACCCGACTGGTATTCCTTATTTTGATTGTACAATCCTGTTCCAATGCACGCCCAGGGGACAATCGCGAGCGCGATGGCACCCCCCAACCCGAAGATGGTCAGGGCGAGTATTGTCAGCAGTGGAAGTTCTTGCATAATGTTCTCTAAACAGTCACAATACCGTTAGTCGGAAAGTATAATCCAACCAGACAATGATGATTCGAAAACTTTATTCCGTTTTTGCGATTTCACTGATACTCTCCATATCAGTCGGTTGCAGTGATAGGCCCGGGGTACAGGCAAAACTGGGTGTCGGCGATCAGGTTCCCAAAAGCAATAATCTGACGGTGTCTGACCCGGACAAGTGGTATGAGATTTCGTCCATGGACACCAAGGTACCGCTATACAAGTGGAAAGTGGCCGACCTGGTCAGCGAAAGCAAACCATTTCTTATCGTCTTCGGCACCCCTCAACACTGCACGATGTGTGTCGATCAGATCACCCGGGTCGCAGTCATGGCCGAACAGTACGGTGAGCGCTTCGCATTCGTGCACGTTGATGGATACCGGGACACCTCGGTCTGGGTTGAGTGGGGCGTAACCGGTGAACCATGGACTTATCTGGTGGATGGTGCAGGGACAGTCCGTTCAGTGTTCCCAGGTCAGACTGAGCTTGGTCTGCTGTCCCTGGAAATTGACAAGATACTGAACGCGAAGGAAGGTTAGTGAAGCCGGCTCGCAAAGCATGTTTTTCTACGCTGGCGCTTTTGGCAGCGCTTGTGCTCTGCCCACCTGCAGCCGGGCAGATCAGCCCATACGTCTATGTGCAGATGTCACTGGGTGTGCCGTGGTTCCTGTATTTCGTCTTTCTTGCCTGTATCTTGCTTCCGTTCTTCGTGCTCATTGCGCTGGCGTGGCGTCGTTACTACAGTGCTGCGAAACAAAGCCGCGACAAGCACGGTAATCTGGAAGATTACTGACCCGGGTTTCGGAGTTCAAATCGGACGATTTGATGAGGCCAGTGCCTTGAACGGTACGTGACCCTGGCTGACTGCCAACCGGTCTGGTTGCAGAAATTGCATCAGGAAATTCTCTCCTTGATTGTCGTTTTACAGTATTATTCCGATCGAAAATGAATCCAGAAATTCGAGTTGCTGACAGGTATTCAGCAGTCGAACCGTGCTGACAATGGGCTTTTTTCTTCGCATCATCCTCCCCATCATTCTGCTCGCTGTCTTTGCGATTGTGGCAATCTTTGTGCTCAACTCGGTCGAATCGATCGAAATGATGAAGTCAACAAATAGTGCCGGACCGACAATACTCAATCGCTGAGACAATTGATCTGCCCGAACGCAGGGCATGAATTGCGAATAATGGCCGGATCGGGTCGGTTGCCGACCGGAACTGCAGATCAGTGGTCAGATGTGGCAAGCGTATCCTGAATCCGTTTGATTTCATCGGTGTAATCCGTCGAGTCCAACACCGCTTGATCGCGTAACAGATTTTCCAGGGCTTGCAGCCAGATTTCATAGTAGCCGACACCCTCGTCGCCGTACGTCGATCTGATCGCATCTGCAAGATGTTCACTCCATTGCGGCCAGGTGAATACACCTCGATGATGAAGACTCACGGTGAGTGCGAAGGCACGTGCCATCCATGGTGCCTCGAATATCGGGTCCTGTGCATCCGGCAGATACTGCTTGATACTTTCTTTGTGAATGTTCATACTGTCTCCAGATAGGACTCGAAAAGGTCCACATAGACAGCGGTCGGCGACTGCGAAGCCTCAGCGCCCCACAACTCATCGCCCTCGAATCGAACGCTGTAAAGCCGTTGCGGACGCTTGTCGCCTTTCGCATGGGCGTCGGGAAAAATGAAAGTCCCCTGATCAGACGCGATGACGCCCTCGCGTCCTTTTGCAAATTCCGGCAAACGAGTGTGACCGGGATAATTCAGGGTTTTCGCCCTGACCTTGGTGCCAATCGATAATTTCCCCGCTGACCGCGACAGCATTCGAGTACTGCTGCCCCGATGAAGCGTGTCCCAGACATCTTTACCCTTCAACATGTCCGCTCGGAGTCTCCATCTGAGGCAATCTGACGCATCCGCCTGTCAATTTCCCCGCGGGTCAAGATACCATTTTCTACCAGAAGGGTCTGCAGACCGTAGATCCACTTTTCATAGTAACTCGACTCAAGATAATGATCGTCCTCCATGCGTTCCCGGGCATAGCGCGACATGTCGAGATTCCATTTGCCCAGGAATCCGGCAGCAAGGGTCAGCGCAAACGCCCTTTTCTCCCACTCGTGATGGAAAACAGGTTCATCCTGCTCAGGATTGACAGGTCCGAATCCTGACCTGCCACCAAGGTCGTGCGCGCCTTTCATTGACTAGACTGCGGACTGTGTATCACGTCCGTGCCGATCATGGAGTCGCGGGTGACGAGACTCGCCAATTCGGCCTCAGTGAGATGCTGAGTTCCCTTCGGTCGCATGGGGATCACGAGATAGCGCACTTCTGCGGTACTGTCCCAGACCCGGATTTCGACATGCTCTTCCAATCTGACCCCAAACTCCTCAAGTACAGTTCGAGGTTCAGACACCGCTCTTGCCCGATACGGCGGAGACTTATACCAAACCGGTGGCAAGCCCAGTACCGGCCACGGGTAACATGAGCACAGTGTACACACCACCATGTTATGGATGGTCGGTGTGTTTTCCAGCGCAATCATGTCCTCGCCCTGGCGTCCTTCAAAACCGAACTCAGCGATCGCCGCGGTCGCATCACTCAGCAACCGGTCCCGATAGGCCGGATCACACCACGCCCTGGCGACAACCCTGGCACCATTGTGAGGTCCCACACGATGCTCATATACATCGACCAGCTCATCCAATGCCTGTGGGTCGACAAGGCCCTTTTCCACCAGAAGCGATTCCAGTGCCTTGACCCGGATTTCCATCTGCTTCGGTGGAAGTGCGTGTTTATGCCTGCTCATGTCAGCTCCCCTTCAATTCCACCGATCAGTCCTGGCTCAATGGCTCTATGTCAAGATAGATTTTACTGAGCGTGTAATGGTCACCGCTATCGTCGGTTGGCCACCATCCCTTGCTGTCCGGTCCGGTATAGAATCGAAATTGGAATCCATCACGGCTGTCATGATGCAAGGCATAACCCAGCGACTGTCCGGTTTTTGCCTCAAGCGACTCAACCATCAACCGCACGATCTCACCCCGTGTGAAAACCTCCTGTGACGAGACAAAACGATCATCAACGACACTCTCACTCGCGTTCACATGCGGGAGCATCTCGAATCCGTTCAGTTTCTCCTGATATGGTATTGTGTTCATATCCTGCATTTCAAACCGATCCCCGTTTTCAAGATAACTGAGTTGAACACGTCGAATGGTGACACCGTGTCTGGCATCGCTGAATTCCGCATCCGACAAGTCGACAATCATGACACCGCGGTTTCCGAGCACCTCGACGATATCGCTGTGCAACACAGCCGCAGTATCCAATCCAACTCCTATGCCGAACCTGGCACCAGTCTGATGCATGGCAACAAGCCCAGTGGCAAATCTCCCATTACCGAAATAATGTTGATCCACGAACCATTGTGGATCGACCAGATTCAGGCCCTTGACCAGATGATCGGCTCCGATTCGACCGTGGTTCAGCACTTCAATCGGATCGGTCTCAGTAGAGAGCACGGTCGCACCGGGAATACCGCCAATCACCATGCTGCCGGCTGCATGTGCTTCCCGTACCGCCGAAGCGAGATCACTGGGTGCGGTGTCCTCGCCGCTGAACATGATTCTTGACAACCGCTGAGGCAAACCGCCGACGAAAAATATCGAACTTGAATCGCGAACCTGGTCTGTCACAATCCGATCCTCGGCGGCAAACCGATAGTCTGTTGAGAATTCCTGAAACACTTCCGCAATTGGAAGCAGCTGTGATGACGCGCCATAACGCTGGAAGGCACGCCCGGTAAATCCACCATACAGTTTCGGGCGGGAGTGTGCTGCGGCAATAATCACATTTTCGCCGGATTTTCTCTCAGCGATCCTGACAAGATTGCGCCAAACGACCTGATTTTTCAAGGGCAGCACATCGCCAACCAACATGACAACTCCCTGTGCCCGCAACAGTTGATATGGCGTGAATAGCAACGTCGCAATGACCATCAGCACAAAGGCAGTGCGTTTCAGATTGTCTGTCACTTCGGTCCCCACTTTCCTGATCGATTCCCGTACAAGCCGGCAACACAGGTGAATTGTTCGGTTGCTTGTATTCACAGCGGAATTATAAGTCCCGACTTCATGTGAATCAGGACGGAGCGATGGATTGCGTGGCAGGCCCTGGATATTCACTGCAATCTCAAATCGGTCAGTCGTGCGTACATCTGCGGCAGGACATCAGGCAGCGAATGCAAGTGTGAGTAGATCGCGTATTGTCCAGGGCCGAACAGATGACTGAGATAACGCGGTGCGGATTGGTCAATTGTCAATCCGAAACTCATCACACTTTTGGACTTTTGCTCGATCAACGCTTTACGCGTATCCTCCAGCGCATATCGCCCCTCGTACTGGTCAGTCGGATCGTGGGGTTTTCCATCACTGAGGACAATCAGCAGTTTCTGTCTGGATTTTTGAGCATGCAACTTTGCACCGAGGTGTCTGATAACCGGTCCCATTCGGGTATAGTTCTGCGGTTTGACTTCCAATATATTGCGTCGGGCAGACTCATCGTACGTGTCTTCAAAGGCCTTGATGCGATCGCAACGAACCCGCAATCGACTGTCACTTGAAAATGCGTAGAGTGCAAAATCGTCAGCAACCGAATCGAAAACCTGCGCCAGTACAGCCATGGATTGCTTGGCGATATCAATCACCCGGCTTTCGCCGACCCATGCCTCGGTGGAACGCGAGGCATCCATCAAGACTATGACAGAAATATCCCGATACTGATGGATTTTCTGTCGGTAATAGGCTGACTCCAGCATACCGCACCCGATTCTGTCAGCCGCGCACGTCACGTAAGAATCGATGTCAAGCTCCTCTCCGTCCTCAAGGAATCGACTCCACTGCGATTCCTGCCGCAACAACGAAAACCTTCTCCGTACACGGTTGACCAATTCAGAAAACTGCGAGTCCAACTCGGCGTGATAACCGCCTTTCGGTCTGTGTTCGAACAGCCGGCACCAGTCCCGCCTGTAGGTACGGGCGAGGCAGTTCCATTCCGGGTAGGTGTAGTGGTCGCGGATGGCAGCGAGGCCTGACTCGGGCTGCGGCATATAGTCAACGTCAAAAATGGCTTTTTTCTGAGGCTGTTCCAACGCGTCTTCGCGATGTTTCCTGGTATTTTTCAGAAATGGCAGCCGAAATCTCTCAACCTGGGGTGTTCGATGGCTCCACAGCGGTACCGGCAGATAGGGAACGGTCTTGCCCAGCCATTGCGAATCTGCAACAACTGTACGATCTGATTTAGCCTGATCGATCATGTCAGACAGTGACCTGTGTATATGATTGACATCGGCGCCAAGTTCTCGCCGAATGGCAGACTCGAGCACCAGCGACGGGTTGCGTGTTTTCTCTGATGGGTCGGGATAGGCTGCCCTGCGCAACTCAAGTTCATGCTCGCAAAGTTTGCGATAGCGCTCGTTCAGACTTGGAAAGGCAGTCAGTAATCTTGCCGAGGTCGCTGCGCCCTGCAGCAAGTGGCGTACGCCCGGCGGCAGTGATTCGATTCCCGGACAACACTCGTTGAAAGCCAATACAGCTGCCAGCCAATAATACAGATCGCGATTGAGCTGACGGTCAGGATAACGGTTGATCCGCTTCGGCAGGCACAGTACTCCCGGCTCTGACCAAGCCTGCAGATCGACTCCGCCATGTGTGGTCATACGAACCGACGGGTTCAATCGATCACCCGAACTCGCTGTTCGCTGGAGGTCACCTCCCATCGCGTGAAAATAAAGATCCAGTCCCTGCCACAGATCCTGACCCTTCACCGCATCCTGAGGATGGCGCAGCCGACCGGCCAGACCAAAGAGCAATCCATACCACAACACCGATATGCCGTCAGCAAAATAATTGCTCCTAAGCGAAGTAGGCATTCACCATCTCCATCAGTCCTTCCCGAATGACAGGATCATCGGTAAGCGAATCGACCAGTGCAACTTCGCACGCGGTGCGGTGATTGAGATTGTCCTGAATCATGTGCGCCGCATGCACCAGCAGACGGGTTGAAGCTGTCTCCTCGATGTCATGCCCCTCAACCGTACGCAATTGCCGGCCAAGTTTCACCAGCTTTTCCGCGATGTCGGCGCTGACCCCGGTCTCAGTGACTACGATCTCGACTTCCTGCTTCATTGGCGGAAAATCAAACGTCAGTGACACAAACCTTTGTCGCGTGCTCTGTTTGAGGTTCTTGAATAGATTCTGATAACCGGGATTGAATGAGACAACCAGCATGAACTGCGGTGGCGCACTGATTACTTCAGCGGTCTTCTCAAGATAGATCGTACGCCTGTCGTCACACAACGGGTGAAGAATCACCGTCGTATCCTTGCGCGCCTCAACGACTTCATCCAGATAGCATATGCCACCGTCCCGAACCGCCTGCGTCAGGGGGCCATCGTGCCAGACTGTCTCGTCATTCCTGATCAGATACCGACCGAGCAGATCGGTTGCCGAAAGCTCATCGTGACATGCAACCGTATACAACGGGCGGCCGAGTGTTGCCGCCATGTGCCGGACAAACCGAGTCTTGCCGCATCCAGTCGGTCCTTTCAGCAACACGGCCAGTTGCCTGCGGTAAGCAGACCTGAACACCTCCACCTCGTGATTCTGAGCGAGATAGAATGGAACGCCCGAGTCAATCATGGCCGGCCTCCGAGTCTGATTTTCCCTGACACTGCTTCATTGGTATACTCCATTGAATGTAATTGTCAGCAAGTTCATTTCGACTCGCAACTACCGGACTCATGCTACGGCTTCTGTCTCGTCTCATCATTCAGCGCACCAAACAGGCTCTGGCCCGTCGTCGCGCACTCAGGCAGGACCGTGACAGACAAAGCCAACGCAGTGGGGAATGGTTGCGAGCACGCAAACTCGTGATCTTCGCGATGATTGCCATTGTGCTTGTAATCAGTATTTTCGTTTCTCGTTCGCAGTTCAATGTCTCGACCGTGACAACAGACCCAAGTCGAGCCCAAGTGGAAATACACCTTGACTCGGTCGAGGTCTCACCTGTGGTGGTCTACCTTGAACAACGGCCTCCTCCTCTTACTCCGGTTCCGGAAAGTGACAACATCAGCCGGATCATCATTGAAGATAATCAGTTTATACCAACTTTTCAGATCATTTCGCCAGGCAGTACCATTGAAATCGAAAACCGAGACGAGATGCTTCACAACACTCATGTCATTGATGGCAACGATACGGTCTTCAATATCGCGACACCGCTTAGAAGTGTCACCGTTCGAAAAATCATCAAGGCCACCGGAATGCTGAATGTGCGATGCGACCTTCATCCGTTCATGCACGGGTGGGTGTTCGTTCCATCCAATCCTTACTATACGCTGGTCCGCGAGCCCACCGCCATTCGCTGGACGGATATAGTACCGGGTGAATACAGACTGAGAATCTGGGAAGCGGGAACCTTCAGGGAGGAAATTTCCCTCACCTTTTCAGCTTCTGAAACAAAGTCCTTGCAGATTCTGTAGCCGCCGACAACTCCGGCTCTATGCCAGCAGCTTGATCACAATCAGTCCACCGCTGATCAGCATGACTGTTGCAACCGTCCGCTCCATCGTCAATGGTGTGATTCGATGTGCGATGACTGCGCCCAGGGTGATCCCCGCTGACACTCCGATGCCGATTGGAATCGCGAGCGGCCAGTTCACCGAACCGTGAATCACATGGCCCAAAGTAGCGAACGGGCTGATGGGAATCTGTATCGCCATGCTCAGGCCCACAGCTGCCAAAACCGGAAAATCGAGCAGAAGCAGTGTTGGAACGAGCAATAAAGGACCACCCGTACCGCTGATCGAAGAGCCGTATCCCACCAAAAACCCCACTAGGACAAGTACACTGCCGGCAGTTTTCTCGATTCCGGATCCGGCGGATTTTGAGGCATCTCGGCCCAAGGCCCTGATACCCGACACAATTACCAGCGCCGCGACAATGATCTCAAGGACGACAGACGAAATCACCTGCAACGTGATGGCGCCAAGATAAGATCCGGGCGCCGCCCCTGCAATCAGGTAAATTGCCTTATCCCATCGGATGGAGCCCCGACGGGCATATGCATAGACCGCGAAGATGGCGGCAAACGCAAATCCGGCCATGCAGGCGGGAATGACGGTATGGATATCGATACCGGCGACATAGACAAGGAATGGAATGATCAGTATTCCGCCGACACCACATATTCCGATCAGGACACCGACGAAGAAACTGAAGATTCCGGTACTGCCCAACAAAAGAGCAGTCGACTCAAACATGACTTGATGGGAGTCAGCGGCAACCAGGCTCAACCGAGCTGGTTAACCCTTACATCGAAAACGACGAACCGCACCCACACGTGGTGGTGGCGTTGGGGTTGTTGATCAGAAACCTGGCACCCATCAGATCATCGAGATAGTCGACTTCGGCACCCATCAGATATTGGATACTTAGGGAATCGATCAGCATGGTAATCCCTTTTTGCTCAATGACGAAGTCATCATCCTGCTGCTCGGTCTCCAACTGAAACCCGTACTGAAATCCAGAGCAACCACCGCCTTCGACATAGACTCGCAACCCGATGTCGGATTCTGACATCAGGATCCCAACGCGCTCGGCGGCACTGTCGGAAATGTCAAGAGTTGATGTGCTGTTCATACTGGTTCGGTATCTGACCGGAGATCAAACATATATTCTTCGCCTGCTGCTGAGTATTATAGTACGAGCATCGATTCATTCACTGAAATCATTGAGCTGATGCCGCGTCTGCTCGAACGCCTGGAGAAGAAACAAGGTCTAGGGTGCGATCAGTCTTGCGCGGCTGAAATCTCAGCATCAGCCCGCATCTATCCAGCAAGCGCTCACCCTGCCCAGGTTGCCTGATGTGGACTTGAGACAGCTTTGCCCGTCGATATCGAGGATGTGTGTGGCTTGGCAGACGACCGTGCAGCATAAGGGGCTATATTACAATGTAGTGCATTGACTTGTACTGCAGCAAAAAACCAACGCTTGAGACGACAAGTGAAGCACAAGCGACGTCATGAAACCATAATTGGTTTTCGGGCCTTGCCGGAAGAAATGCACAAGTGGCGCGAGTTAGCGAAAAAGGACGACCGATCATTATCATCCTGGTTGCGGATCAGTAAACGAGACACAGCTTAAAAAAAATATGGCAGATCAAGGTGACTGGTGTTCAAATACCTTCATTCAAGATGCGAACGCGCCGTCGCTGGCACATCACTGTTGTCCGGTAAAAGTCCGGGCTGACTCCCGTTCAATCTGATCTTATCAAAACCGTTATTCTCCCGTGAAACACTCAGTCGGTTCGGACAACGCACTGTCTGTACACAATCTTTGCAAAACCTATAAGAACGGCAGGGAAGCATTGAAGAACGTCTCCTTCAGCGTAAAGCAGGGGGATTTCTATGCGTTGCTCGGTCGCAACGGTGCCGGAAAGTCGACGACGATTGGAATTACCTGCTCGCTCGTCAACAAGTCTTCGGGCAAGGTCCATGTTTTCGGAACCGACATCGACAAGGATTTCCAAAGCGCCAAGTCGAACATTGGTCTGGTACCGCAGGAGATCAACTTCAGTCAGTTCGAAACACCGTGGAACATCGTGATCAACCATGCCGGTTACTACGGTGTGAAACGGTCACTCGCGCAGAAGCAGGCTGAGAAGTACCTTTCCGTACTCGGACTTTGGAGTTATCGCCATACCATCTCCCGTAAACTTTCAGGCGGTATGAAACGCAGGTTGATGATCGCAAGGGCCCTGATGCACGAGCCACGGTTGCTGATTCTCGACGAACCTACGGCTGGTATCGACTTCGAGGCAAGGCTGCTCATGTGGGACTACATGGAGAAAATCAACCGGGACGGCATCACCATAATCCTGACAACACATTACCTTGAAGAAGCCGAACGTCTGTGCAGGCACGTTGGCGTCATAGAACTGGGAGAGATCATACTCGACATCGACATGAAATCCCTCTTCAGGCACTTGCAGCAGGAAACCTATGTACTCCACATCCAGCAACCGATCAATCAGTTGCCCGACCGAATCAATGAATCGATGCGTCTGATCGACGAACGAACCATCGAGCTGGACATCCACAAAGGCAATCAGATCAATCCGATTTTCGAGAGATTGGCTCAGACCGGGATTGATGTCGTCAGCATACAGAACAAGTCAAATCGTCTTGAAACACTGTTCATAGAACTGCTCAAGACGGAAGCTGACGCCTTGCAGTGGGAACAACCGCGTGAATAGGTCTTTCAAGTACAGCAGTGTCGCGCTTCAAACGCTGACACGCAAGGAAGTCGCCCGGTTCATGAGAATCTGGACCCAGACTCTTATCCCGCCCGTCATCACCACTTGTCTTTACTTTCTGATTTTCGGCAACCTGATCGGACCAAGGATCGGCCCGATGCAAGGCCATAGCTACATTGATTTCATTGTACCGGGGCTGGTTCTGATGTCTGTGATCACCGGTGCCTACACCAACGTCGCATCGTCGTTCTTCTCCGCGAAGTTTCAACGATATATTGAGGAGATCATGGTGTCTCCCGTACCGAACTACGTCATTCTCATCGGCTATCTGGTTGGCGGGATGGTCAGGGGGATACTGGTTGGAATGATCGTATTGGCGGTATCCGCGCTGTTTGCCACCGTCGATATCGTCTCGCCGGTCATTGCGATCGTCATATTCGTATTGACCGCGCTGGTATTCTCGCTGGGTGGCATGATCAATGGAATGTTCGCCCGAAAGTTTGACGACATCTCCATCATCCCGAACTTCGTGCTCACGCCACTGATCTATCTTGGCGGCGTGTTCTATTCAGTTCAGATGCTGCCTGAATTCTGGCAGATTGTCTCGCTGGCAAATCCGATTCTGTATGTCATCAACGTTGCCCGCTTTGCTTTTCTGGGTTCCAGCGATGTCGGACTGCTGGCTTCATTTTCAGTAATCGGCACTTGCATCGTGACCCTGTTCACGCTGTGCATGATTCTGCTCAGACGCGGGTACGGCATACGAGAATGAGCTTGCAGGTCGGAATTCTGGCTGGGGAACCAGGATTCGAACCTGGATTGACGGAGTCAGAGTCCGTTGTCCTGCCGTTAGACGATTCCCCAGTAATAGAACCCCAAGTGGCTACCGGGTGAAAGAAACCGCTTATCGTTTCGAGTATTGAGGTCGCTTTCTTGCCTTGTGCAAACCGACTTTCTTTCGTTCAACTTCGCGAGCGTCCCGAGTGAGGAACCCTCCCTTCCGAAGCGCTGCTCGATTGGATTCATTGTAATCCACCAAAGCGCGTGCGATACCAAGCTGGATCGCGCCGGCCTGGCCGCTCTGACCGCCGCCCCGGACATTGACCGTAACATCTACAGAGTTCAGCATATCCAAGTGAACCAGTGGCTGGCGGATAACCATACGGGCCGTCTCGCGGCCAAAATACTGTTCAATCGGCTTCTGGTTCGCAATGATGTTTCCACTGCCTTTTTGCAGATAGACCCGGGCGGTGGAAGACTTCCTTCGACCTGTTCCGTAATAGACTTCAGATGTCTGTGTAGTAGCCATACAATGTTTCCCTATAAATTGAGGGGTTTCGGTGATTGCGCGTCATGTGGTTGGTTGGAGCCCGCATAGACTTTCAGTTTCGACATCATGGCCCTGCCAAGCGGTCCCTTGGGCATCATGCCGCGAACCGCCGTCTCGATGATTCGAGTCGGGTGCTGTTCACGCATGGTGCTGACAGGAACAGTTTTCAGCCCACCGGGGCGCCCCGAGTGACGATGATAGACTTTAGCGTTTTCCTTGTTGCCCGTCAGGACAACTTTCTCCGCGTTGATGACAACCACATAGTCACCGGTATCGACATGTGGTGTATAAATCGGTTTGTGTTTGCCGCGCAGGCGTTTGGCGATTTCTGAAGCCAGACGACCCAATACCTTGTCGGAGGCATCAACCAGAAACCATTCTCGCTCGATAGTGCTGGCTTTTGCAGAAATAGTTTTCATAATGAATCCAGATGAACTTGCGACTGCTCGCGCAGCAAGCCGCTGCGTGCGCATGTGTCCTGAGAAAGCGCAGATTATATAATAAATTTTTTGTGATAGCAGGATCGACGATTCTTGTGCGAGTATCGGTCCGACCACGATAAGGCAACACCCGAAGACTCGACGTGAACAATTTCAGCCATCTCAATGTTACGCGGGTGTATTGTACATTTTGCCTGTCGTTCTTGAAGTTCCATCGATCCCCGCCTGACAGGCTAGACTGAAGCGTGGCCGGCAAGTCAGACAAGATTTCCATCCTAAGGGACCTGCGGCTGTATCGCCGCCTCCTGAAGTACGTGATGGTCTACAAGCTGTACTTCTTCATGGGATTCGCCTTCGTGGCACTGTTCGCAGCGACCACGCCGGGCGTGGCCATGTTTATGAAACCGTTGCTCGACGGAAGTTTTGTTGACCGAAATCCCAAGTACATTTTTTGGACTCCGGTGATTCTGATCATGCTGTTCGCGGTCCGCGGAATCGCAGGTTATATGAACGGCATATGCACCAACTGGGTGGTCGGACGGGTGGTCTACGACATTCAGAGCGAGTTGGCCAATCGGCTGGTAGCGCTTCCAACGACGTTTTACGACAACAACCCTGCCGCACAGATCATCTCGCGAATCACGTCGGATGTGAATGAACTGACGCAAGCTGCGTCGAATGTACTCATCACCGTGGTGCGGGAATCACTGACCATCATTGGGCTGTTGATCTGGATTTTCATTCTTGATTGGGCATTGAGCCTGATCATCGTGATCGCAACGCCACTCATATCCCTGCTCGTGAGATTCATCGCCTCGCGCCTGCGCTACGTCCACCGCAGAACCATGCAAATGAACGCAACCTTCCTGCAACGTCTGCAGGAAGTCACCGCGAATCACCGTCTGGTCAAACTCAATCAGATGGAACAGCATGAGTCCAAAGAATTGCGCAATGTTGCCAATCAGGTACGGCGGCTCAAGTTCAAGCAGGCGATCGCCAACGAGTTCACCGTGCCCATGGCTGAATTCATTACGACAATCGTCATCGCCGGCACCGTCTACTTCAGCCTGACACGAGATCTGCATGACCCGCTCACCGTCGGTGGATTTGTTTCATTCATGGCTGCGCTCGCGCTGATCTCGACTGCGATGAAGCGACTATTGACTGTCAATGACCTGTTACAGCGCGGCCTGGCGGCATCCGAGCGTGTTTTCTTTCTGCTTGATCAGAAACCGGAAGTCGAGATCGGGCTCGGCAACCTCGACAAGGAAGACGTACAGGGTCGGACTGAATTCAGGAACATCACATTCCAATACTCTGGAATCGAGACCAAATCGCTTGACGACGTGACTTTCGAAATCAAGCCGCACGAGACGATTGCGCTGGTTGGCGCCTCGGGTGCCGGAAAAAGTACCCTCACTTCACTCATTCCCCGCATGTATGAAATCCAAAGTGGCCAGGTTCTGATCGATGGTATCGATGTCAGGGAGTACAAACTTTCAGAGATTCGCAAGAACATCGCCTTCGTCAGTCAGGACATATTCCTGTTCGATGACACGGTCGCGGCAAATATCGCCTATGGTGACATCTCCAATGCTACAGAGGAGAAAATTCGGGAGGCTGCCCGCAATGCTTACGCGCTGGAATTCATAGAAAAGCTGCCGCAGGGGTTCAATACCCTGATTGGCGAAAGAGGCGTTCGACTTTCCGGGGGACAGAAGCAACGCCTCGCCATTGCAAGAGCCTTTATCAAGGATGCGAAAATTCTGATACTTGACGAGGCCACCTCATCGCTCGATACAAAATCCGAATTCGAGGTGCGCCAGGCTCTTGGAGCATTGGGTACGGGTCGTACCGTCATCATCATTGCGCATCGACTCTCATCCATTGAGAACGTTGATCGCATCATCGTCCTCAACGAGGGCAGAGTCGTCGAAACCGGAACTCACCAGGAACTGATGAATCTTGAGGGATATTACTACCGGCTTTACACCATTTTCGACAACGACGCGCACCTGAGGTCATCGAAATGATCCGATGCGGACGAACTTTATTTTCTACGCCAATTGTTGAATCCCCTGAGCAACCGCATCGTACGTTCTGAAACCTGATTGCGTTTCCAGTTTCCGGCCGCAAACCGCGCCGACTCAGCGAGTGTCGGATAGATGTGAATGGTACCGAGAATCTTGCCAAGTCCCAACCGGTTCTGCATCGCCAACACGAACTCGTGTATCAGATCACCTGCATGTTCGCCCGCAATCGTGACACCCAGAATACGGTCTTTCCCGGGAGGTGTCAGCACCTTGACAAGTCCGCTCGCCTCACTGTCGGCAATCGCCCGTGACAGATCCTTGAAGTCGTAAACAGTCACTTCGTAATCGATGTTTTTCTCCTTCGCTTCCTGCTCATTCAGTCCGACCCGTGCGACTTCCGGTTCGGTAAATGTTGCCCAAGGTATCACTGAATAATCGATTCGGCGGCGAAAAAATGGTCGCAGCAGCGCGTTTGAGGCGGCTGACGTTGCCTGATAGGAGCCGAAATGGGTGAATTGATATGGGCCGGCCACATCGCCGATCGCGTAGATGTTCGGAATATTGGTCTCAAGAAACTCGTTGACTTCAATCGTGCCGTGGTCGCTCAGATCGATCCCCAGTTCCTCCAGTCCAAATCCCTTGACCCGGGCGCGCCGGCCGACTGCAATCAGCAGCACGTCGAACTCAATCCGAACTTCCTTGTCGGCGTGGTCACAGATCAGCGACATCGATTCGCCATGGGAATCGAACTGCTTGGCCGTGTGCTGCAGTCTGACATCAATGCCTTCGTGCCTGAACTGCGCCAGAACCATTTCAGAAAATTCCGGATCTTCCCGGGGCATGATGCGATCGAGTCTTTGAACCTGGGTGACTTCAGAACCGAGTCTGGCGAACGCCTGGGACAACTCACAGCCGATCGGTCCGCCACCCAATACCAGCAGTCGCCGGGGCAACTGTTCTATCTCCCAGATCGTATCCGACGTGTAGTATGGAATGTCATCGATTCCAGGCAACGCTGGGACAGCCGGCTCGGCACCCGAAGCGACCACAATGCTTCGGGTGGTCAGTTTCTGACCTTCCACATCCACACAATACGGGGACTCGATGTAGGCATGGCCCGAGAAACAGTCAACGCCCAGTCCCGTGTATCGTTCGACGGAATCGTGATGCTCAATCACACCAATAATTCCGCGGACTCGTTCCATCACTTCCTTGAAATCATATTCGGCACTGGCTGTGTGCACACCGAACTCCTGACTGCGCTGTACATGGGACAGGAACTTCGCGGTTCGGATAATAGCCTTGGAGGGAACACATCCGGTATTCAGGCAGTCACCGCCCATTTTTCCTTTTTCGATCAGGGCCACCTTGGCCTTGACTGCGGCGGCGATGTAAGCGGCCACAAGTCCTGCAGACCCGGCGCCAATGACAACTGTATTGAAATCGAAATCTTTCGGTTTTCTGAAATTGCCGAGTGCCTTACGGGTCTTCAGGGTGTTAATGATGAATTTTGCGATCAGAGGGAAAATGCCAAGCAATGCAAATGAAGCGATCAGGGCCGGTGAAAGAATGGACGCGACCGAATCGACCTTGGCGAGCTGGGTGCCGGCATTGACGTAGACAATCGTTCCGGGCAGCATCCCGATCTGGCTGACAACAAAATAGGTCGCCAGGCGCATCGGAGTCAGCCCCATGACCAGATTGATCACAAAAAACGGGAATAGCGGAACCATCCGCAATGTGAACAGGTAAACCGCACCGTCCTTCTCAATCCCCTTGTTGATGGTCTGTAATCGTTCGCGGTATCGGTTCTGAATCGAGTCCCTGAGAACGTGGCGCGAAATCAGAAAGGCACACGAAGCTCCGATGACAGAGGCAAAGGAGATCAGGACGGTACCCCAAACAAGTCCGAAGATTGCACCGCCGATCAGCGTGGCAATCGCTGCGCCCGGCAACGAAAGCCCGGTCACAAGGACATAGAGAACGAAAAATATAATGGCTGCCCGGACCGGGAATGAATCTCGATACGCCAGGATTTTTTCCTGTTGCTGAGCAAAATATTCCAGGTTCAGGTACTGCCCGAGATCAAACAGGAAATAAACTAAAATAAGCCCTGCGACGATTGCGAGAAGAAATACTTTTTTCATTTGGTTTAAATTTGATTGGACGGATTTCTACGGATGTTCTTTGGATTTTCCGAGCGCCTGGATTCGGCTCACTCTGTCACAGTATCGTAATTCCGGAGTGGAACTTTATCTGATCAGGCACGGACCAACCGATTATAACCGGTATCGCCGCTGGCAAGGACGTGTCGACATACCCCTGAGTCCGGAAGGCCGATCGCTCGCCGATGCAGTACGCAATTCACTTCACGCAAGGCGTGTCCACACCGATCTCGTCTTCAGTTCTCCCCTGTCGCGTGCACAGGAGACGGCGAGACTGATCGCTTCTGATTCGTCCTGTGTCGTGGTTGATGATCGGCTGATCGAAATTGATCTTGGGGAATACGATGGACGACTCGAAGACGAGGTTCAACAGGAAGTCGGCAAAAAGGAGTATGAACTTTGGCGGCGCGGGAATTTTCGCACACCTGCACCCGGTGGTGAATCGTTCGGGCAGGTTCAGAAACGTGTTGGGGAATTTCTCGGTGAGCTTCGTGCGTCGCAGACCGCCCCACAAGTGCTGATCGTCGCACATCAGGTAAGCCTGATGGCGCTGAAGTCCGTCATTTCTGGAGCCTGCAGTCAAAAGACCCTGACCGGCTACCGGCAAAGAACCGATGTCGTCGAGGTATGGGACGACTTTGGGAAATCCTGTATGTCCGCCTGGGAAGTCACCTGAATACAACACAGGGTCGCGGTTGAATCAGATATATAATTGCGTTTTGATCATTGATCTCTGCAATCATATTGTCTTCATTTTCGAATTGGAACCTGTCTCCGGCAGGACTTCATCGCTACTTTCCCTGTCAATCATTCATTTGAGGAGCTGACCGTGCGAACGAACAATCTCCCCTGGATTATCGCCATCGCGATGGCCGTACTCGCTGTCGTCAGCTGGGTCTACAATTCCAATACAAATGGTGGAGCGCCCAAGATTGGTACTGCAGTCGTTGGTCAATCCGATTCCGACGTTGAGGATCAGATTGCCGGGCTCAACAAACAGATCGACGATCTGGGCCTCGCACATCAGGGACTGATTGAGGAGAACACCGCACTGCGTACATTGAATGACAATCTGAAAGTCGAGATCAGCGAAACTTCAGGCGAAATCGCCCAGTTTATCCAGTTGCTGGATCAGGCAAACATCGAAAGCGATGAGGCCAAGTCTCAGCTGCAGGCCTTTTTGGCGAAAGTGCAGGATTCCGAAGCAATTGCCGTTGCCGCTGAAACTTCTGACACGGGTTCCGGTCAGCAATCGAGCGAGATGGCTGGTGCCACTGAAACTTCTAACACGGGTTCCAGTCAGCAATCGAGCGAGATGGCTGGTGCCACTGAAACTTCCGATACGGGTTCCAGTCAGCAGTCGAGCGAATCGCAGCAATTGGTGACGCAACTCAAACGCACCATCGCCAATCTTAAAGAGCAAGTGCAGATTCTCTCTACCGAAACTGATGACGTCAATGTAAGTACGACAGAAGCTGAAAGCACGAGCGGGCAGTCCACCGAATCGCAATCCTCTGCCGCCGATGCCGGGTCCGAGAACGCCAATGACACCACAGAAATCGACGACTTGATTGCAGAAGTGATGGTTCTGACTGCGGAATTGGAGATTGCGGGTGCGGGTGCGGATAAACTGCTCAGTGAGAATTCGCAGCTGAGTGGACAGGTACAGACCCTGACTGACGATCTTGGAACCGTCAATGAACGCAACTCCGACCTGCACACTGCAAACGAAAACTCGCTTGCGCAGATTGACGCCCTCACCGCCGATAACATGTCATTGCGGGAGAATATCCAGAGCCTGACAACGGAATTGGCCAAGAGCGGTGCAGATATCGAATATCTGAGAACTCGCTTGCGTTACGCCAGTAAGCATTTGCGACGCATACGCAGTGGGATTCGTGCGACTGAGTCCGATACCGAGGCACTTCTTTCGGGTCAACAGGCAAGGGTTGCTTCCCTGTCAGACGAACTTGAGGACACGCAATCACAGATGGACAGGCTGATTTCAGATTACTCCGCGATCACCCTGGAGTCGGATTTGGTATACGAGTCGGGTTCGACCAGGCTGAATGAGCGCGGGCTTGCAGCCTTGTCCAATATCTCACAGCAACTGCTGAATTTCCCGGGCAGGATTGTCAGCATTGAAGGGCATACAGACACCAAGCGGATCTCAGCCAGTCTCGCCCGAATTTACCCGACCAACTGGGAACTGTCGGCGGCCCGGGCGGCAGCGGCAGCCAACTACCTGATCGATCAGGGTGTTGCTGAAGAAAGTCTCCGCGTTGTCGGTTACGGTCCGTTGCGGCCAGTCGCTTCGAACGACACTGAAGACGGTCGCGCGGCAAATCGTCGAATCGAGATTCGACTCGTTCCGGAACTCTCGGACCGAAGCCAGAATTGATGGTCTGGACAGCCGACCGCTCGGTCCAGTACCCTTACGACCCGGCGGCTGCCATTCGACACTTCAGGAGTGTCGACAAGGCACTGTATGACCTGACCCGGGAGATTGGCGCCTATCGACTGGAACTGCGGTCGGATATGACGCCTTTCTCGGCACTTTTGCGGTCCATCGTGTACCAGCAGCTTTCCGGACATGCAGCTAAAGCCATTCTGGATCGAGTTCTGGCACTTTACGACTCGCGGTTTCCACAACCGAAACAGCTGATCAACACCACCTTTGACCAGTTGCGCGCCTGCGGCCTTTCGCAATCGAAGATTCGGGCCGTCTGGGATCTGGCGCAGAAGGAAGAAGCAGGGTTGTTACCGACCCCTGCAGATGTTCAGGATATGACTGACTCGGAACTGATCGATGCCTACACAACAGTACGCGGTATCGGACCGTGGACCGTACAGATGCTGCTGATCTTCAATCTGGGTCGAAGCGATGTTCTGCCCGATAACGACCTGGGTGTGCGACGCGGTTTCAAGGTCGCGTTCAGCTTGGATGACATGCCGAGCCCCGAACAGCTGAGACTGCACGGTGAACGCTGGAATCCCTACCGCAGCGTTGCCAGTTGGTATCTATGGCGCGCGGCCGACACGAAATTTCGCTCGAAAGATTGAATCAATCCTTCATCGTGTCAATCAATGCAGTCGCAAATTGACTGGTCGACACTTCGGACGCATTGCTCATCAGCCGGGCAAAATCGTAAGTGACCGTTCCGTTGGCGATGACTTTCGGATAGGCGGTGTTGATCAGCTCAGCGGCTTCCCGCCAACCGATATACTCAAGCAGCATGACACCCGAAAGCAACAGGGATGATGGGTTCACCTTGTCCTGATTCGCATACTTCGGCGCGGTTCCGTGGGTGGCCTCAAACACCGCGACATGATCGGCGATATTCGCACCAGGAGCAATTCCAATCCCACCGACTTCGGCCGCGACGGCATCCGAAAGATAGTCTCCGTTCAAGTTGGTTGTCGCAATCACATCGAACTCCGCCGGACGCAGTTGCAACAACTGGAACATGATGTCGGCGATGCGGTCCTTGATGACAATCTTGCCCTCTGGCACCTCGCCATCGAATTCATCCCAAACCTGATCTTCGGTTACCGTCTGATCAGGAAATTCATCGCGAGCCAGTTCGTAACCCCAGGAGCGAAACGCACCTTCGGTGTATTTCATGATGTTGCCCTTGTGTACCAGTGTGACGCTCTTGCGTTCACCCGCGATTGCATATTCGATCGCTTTTCTGACCAATCGCTTTGTGCGAACCTCACTGACCGGCTTGATGCCAAGTCCCGCGCCTTTTTCAAAACTGACATCCATCTCTTCTCGGAGGAATTTGGCCAGCTTCTCGTTCTCAGGTGAACCGCTGGGAAACTCGATCCCCGAATAGACGTCTTCCGTGTTCTCCCTGAATATTACGACATCCACCTCCTCAGGCTTTCGCAGCGGCGATGGAACCCCTGCAAAATACTTCACGGGACGGATGCACGCGTACAAGTCAAGTGCCTGGCGAAGTGAGACATTCAGCGAACGAAAACCACCGCCGACCGGCGTGGAAAGCGGACCCTTGATCGCGACCATCAGCTGCTGGATGGAGTCGAGCGTTTCGTCGGGAAAATAATCCCCGTCATAGATTTCTCCGGCCTTCTCACCCATGAACAGTTCGCACCAGTGAATTTGTCGGGTTCCACTGTAGGCCAGCTCAATCGCTGCATCCCACACCCGCATTGACGCCCTGGTAATATCCGGGCCGATTCCGTCACCTTCCACATACCCTATAATTGGGTTTTCGGGGACACTCAGTGCCCCGTTTTCCAATGTGATTTTCTCTCCGCTTTCTGGTATCTTGATATGACCTGTCATTTGTTCGCTTCGGTTTCGTATAAGTTCAACAGTAGCGAATAATATAGTTGATTTTATTTGGCTGAAAATGCATGATTGACTTCCATGGGGAACGGGTGAGGCTTGTGTCAGCCACAAACGCCACTGAGATCGGCAGACAATCTGTATACACTCGATCAATGCCGCGACTCATGAACGAAAACACATTCGCAACGTCAGATCTCGACCCTATGCCGACGGTCGGCTAAGCCGTGGCGCGAATGCCCGACGGCACAGACTCAAACCAATATGCAAGACTCTCATTCAGTCTCAAGATCATGATCCACCGATGAACACAAGTATTGTAGCTGCCGGACACGAACAGACAGCGAACGCTGCCGCTGAGATTCTTCGCAGCGGTGGAAATGCATTCGACGCCGCCATCAGTGCGATGTATGTCATGAGTATTGTCGAGCCGGCACTCGCGTCGTTGGGCGGTGGTGGGTTTCTGATGGCTCATAAACATGACGAAACGCCCGTTGTACACGACTTTTTTGTGCAGACACCCCGCAAACGAAAAACTCTCGAGGATCTCGACGCTCGATCGTTCCTCTGCGATTTCGGCAGTGCACAGCAGGAATTCCTGATTGGCAGCGGAACCAGTGCAGTGCCCGGTTACGTCAAGGGAATCTTTGAGATCGCGCGTCGTTATTGCACGATTCCAATGACGGAGCTGATTCAACCTGCTTTGGACGTGTTGCGCGATAACATCGTTGTCGATGATATGCAAGCATACATATTCCGGCTGCTCACTCCGATCTTTCTCAGTACCTCAGCGCAACCGATTTACGAAAGCCGGCGCAATCCCGGCAACACGATCGAGAGTGGAGAGGCGATTGAATTCCCGGATCTCTCCGACCTGCTTGAAACGCTGGCAATTGAGGGGGACGATCTATTTTACCGGGGCGAGATTGCAACCGCGATCCATGACACCGCTCAAGCCGGCGGACTGGTCGACTACGATGACCTGGCCAACTATCAAGTCGAACTTCGACATCCAATTGCCACCCAATACAGGGGGCATCGCGTTTTTCTCAATCCCGCACCCTCAAGTGGAGGAATACTGACTGCCCTTGGCTTGTCGCGGCTGCGAAGTACTAATGTCGAATCCATAGAATTCGGCGCATCACAGCACCTGGCTTCATTGCTGGACACACTTGCCGCATGTGATACTCTGCATGAAAACGCGATGAGCGGTGATGCGGAATTTGACCCTGAACTCGTCGCGATGTTCAGGCAGGTCTCAAGCTCCCACGCAAAAGCTCCGAGAGGCACAACGCACATATCAGTTATTGACCGCGATCAAAATGCGGCGGCTGTCTCAGTCAGTAATGGCGAAGGCTGCGGTACGCTCATTCCCGGAACTGCGATCATGATGAACAATATGCTGGGGGAGCATGATGTCAATCCGGCCGGTCTGACTCAATGGCCTGCTGATACCCGACTGAGTTCCATGATGGCTCCGACCGTCGCACTGTCCCAGCAGGGAGATCTGATTGCGACTGGAAGTGGGGGTTCGAACAGGATTCCCGCTGCAATCCTGCAGGTCCTGATCAATCTGATCGATTTCAACATGCCGGTTGCCGATGCAGTGCGCGCGCCTCGGCTTCACTACCACAAGCGTGAAGCCTTTTATGAGGATCTGTTTGAGTCATCTGCGGTAGACAGGGTCATTGAAAACTATCCGCAAAACACGCGATTTGACAGCCGAAATGTGTTTTTCGGTGGTGTACACACAGCCAGATATCGTCCCGGTCAACCCGAGGGGTTCGGCGACGATAGGCGAAACGGCGTTGCGATCGTAGTCTAGTGCGATACTACATTCATGATCTGATCCCGGACCCATTCAACCGGCGGGTACTGCTGTCAATCATTTCGGTCATCTCGGTCTACGGACTGAGTATCGGTTATATCTATCCCCTGATCAGCCTCAAATTGGAGGCTCGGGAGTATACACCCCTGGTGATCGGAATCATGGGCATGGTACCGTTCATTGCCTCAATCATCGCCTCACCCCTGATTCCGCTGATCATACGTGCCATCAATGTGGGTCGTCTTGTGCTGATCGCGATCTGCACCGACCTGGTGATGATCGCGATGCTGACTGCGTTCGATGATATCAATGTCTGGTTTGTCTGCAGATTCATCATGGGAGTGGCGGGGACAGTCCTGTTTGTCGTATCGGAAACCTGGATCAATGAGATTGCGGAAGATCGCACACGGGGACGGATCCTGGGACTTTACACGTTCACCTTCAGCGCAACATTGGGACTGTCGCCGTTGTTTATCGTGTTCTTGGGAGTCGACGGCAAGCTTCCATTTGTTGTCGCGTTCGCAGTCATTGCCCTGGCCCTGATCCCACTTCGGTGGACACGGGGGTCTGAGCCTGACTTTTCCGGAGGACGCGTCTCTCATGTTCTGAAATTCATCGTTCTCGCGCCGACCCTGGTCGGTGCGGTAGCCTTGATGTCCTTTGAGGAGGCGGCGATCGTCACGCTGTTGCCGGTTTACTCCATAAAAAATGGTGTATCAACTGATTGGGCGGCCATGTTCCTGACCGTCATTGCGGTCGGTTCGATGGCTGCCCAACCCCTGATCGGATCGCTCGCAGACAGGATTAACCGCTACTACCTTATATTCGCCTGTGCCGGTGTGATGCTGGTTTCGATACTATCCCTGCCTCTTGTGATCAAATCACCGGTCGTCGTCTGGCCGGTTTTACTGATCTGGGGTGGCGCCACAGCTGGCATCTATACAGTGGCATTGGCGATCATGGGCCAGCGGTTTCGCGGTGCGCAGCTGGCGGCAGGCAATGCCGCGTTCGGAGTGATGTGGGGTGTCAGTGGCGGTATCTCACCTGCGTTGGGCGGGGCGGCGATGACAGCATGGGACGAAAACGGACTGATCGTCACGATGGCGGTCGCGACCGTGGCGTTTCTGATTTTGGCATTCGTACGCCGCATTGCTGCAAGCCGCTGAATTCGACTTGCAATACGCCGGTCAGTCAGCCTTGCCGACGCTCAGCTGCGGATGTTGCTCTGGCGTGGATCGGTGCTGAACTCAAGCTCCGGTCACTGACGCGGTTCGCGTCGCGGGATTGACTCAATCAATGCGTCCAGTGAGTCAATCGGCGCCAGACATCGAAATCCGCTGCAGACATAGGCAATGGCTGACGAGTTATCGGCAGGTTTCTTCTCAGCCAGCAGTCCGGGCAGTTCACCGGCATCGTCAGGAATCGCAAACACAGTCAGATTCACAGTCCCGACCTTCGCACACGTTCTCGCCCACTGACTGATCTCATCCTGTGCGCCGCGGATGACGATAAAGGTGGATGGGTTGACCAGTTCCTCAATGGCGATGAGAGTCGCTCCAAAAGCGGAAGGCATGTGAAGGGCGGACGGCTGAACTGCGCGCAGCGCCCTGTCGGCGGCTTCGATATAACGTTGCTCTCCGGTGATGTGCCCCAATCTGATCAGTGTGAGAGCGGCGACACCATTCGAAGACGGAGTTGAATCATCGTTGGTTGGAATCGTACGGGAAATCAATCGTTCGTGATCGTCTGACGTAAAGCAGAATGCGCCGTATTCATTGTCAACGAAATGCTTCAATACCACCTCAATCAGCTCCACGGCAAATTCAAACTCTTCGGTGTTCCAGCGCGCCTGCAGCAACTCCAATATCCCATCTGCAAGAAACACATAGTCGTCAAGATATGCATTCAGGCGGGCCTGGTCGTCTTTCGCCGTGGCCAGAAGTCTGCCATCTTTCCACATGCAGCGTCGTACAAAGCCGGCTGCCTTGTGTGCTGATTCGATGAAATCCGGCCGGTCAATCATCCGACCTGCATTGGCCATCGCCTTGATCATGAGTCCATTCCAAGATGCCAGTATCTTGTCATCCAGACCGGGGGGCGTCCGCTCGGATCGCGCAGCAAACAGCTTGGCGATTGCAGCGTCGAGCAGCAATGGAACCTCAGACGGGGCAATGTCGGCACGGTCGGCGATGACGTCCAGCGAATTGGAAATACTCAGATGCCATCGGTCTTCGAAATTCGGCTCCCCGCGCAATCCGAAACGAACATCCACAGCCTTGAACTCCTCGTATGCGAGGATGTCCTTGATCTGTTCCGTCTTCCATACGTAAAACTGTCCTTCCATTCCTTTCGTATCGGCATCGAGCGAGGAATAAAAACCACCGGTTTCGGACTGCATCTCCCGAATCGCCCACAATCCGGTATGAATCACGGTTTTGTGGAAATCATCCCTGCCGGCACAAATTCCCGCGTCCACATACAACGGCATGAGCAGTGCGTTGTCATAGAGCATCTTCTCAAAGTGAGGGATCTCCCACTGCGCATCAATCGAGTAGCGATAGAATCCGCCGCCCAGATGATCGTACAGACCACCCTGCGCCATCGCTTCGAGGGTATGGGCGGTAACATCCAGAGCACGATCCAGAAAACGCGAATCGCGGGTGCTGGTCTGCCAATACATCAGCAAAATCTGTAACTGGGTGGTGTGGGGGAACTTCGGCGCCTCACCGAAGCCGCCGAATACGGGATCATACTGTGCGAAGAGGTCTCTCACCGCCGTCACCAGCATCGAGTGATCCACTGGCAAGTCGAAGTCCCCGTCTACCAGCCGTAGTCGGTTCAGTGCCTCTTTCATCCTGTCGTTATGTTCGCCAATGACGTTCTTGCGTTCCTGATATTGCTCGGCAATGTTTTTCAGCAGATCCATAAACGATGGCATCCCATAACGCGCGGTCGGCGGAAAGTATGTGCCCACAAAAACCGGAGCATGCTCATCGGGTGTGAGAAATGCAGTCAGCGGCCAACCTCCGGCCCGCTGGTTGAAAATTTGGTGGGCAGTCTGGTAAATGATGTCGAGATCCGGTCGTTCTTCCCGGTCCACCTTGATGCAGACAAAATTCTTATTCATGAACTTGGCCACTTTCTCATCCTCGAAGGATTCATGCTCCATGACATGACACCAATGGCAGGCGGAATATCCTACAGACAGCAGGATCAGCCGACCTTCCTCTCTCGCCCGGTTGATGGCCTCGTTACCCCAAGGGTACCAATCGACGGGGTTTTGGGCGTGCTGAAGCAGGTAGGGACTTGTTTCGTGGATCAGGCGATTGGCTTTGGGTTCATTACTGCTCATCGGTCGGCGGTCTGGTTGTAAGAGTCGTATCCAGAGTTTTTGACATCACCGGTTCCTACTCAGTTCGGAACTGGGATTCGAATTCAAATGTATACTAAAAATCTGAAAGTCAGTTGATTCCGAAAAAAATCCGGATCAATGGCATATTGTTGCATATTCATCGGAAAAATTCCTATGTTCTGGTTTCTGGAAATCGATCCGGTTGCGATTGACCTTGGATTCATACAGATTCGCTGGTATGGGGTTGCATACGCGGTCGGGATTCTGGCAGCCGTCATTCTGGGTAAAATCCGCGCAGGACTCCCGGGCGCACATCTGAAATCGCAAAATGTCATCGATCTTGTGCTCTTTGTCGCACTCGGCGCGATTGTTGGTGGAAGAGTCGGTTATGGACTGTTCTATCAGCCTGGCTACTACATCGGAAATCCGCTGGAAATGCTGAAAATCTGGCAAGGCGGCATGTCATTTCACGGTGGTCTGCTCGGTGCGTTTGCAGGAGGCTGGATTTTCAGTCGAAAATTTGATGTGCCGATATTGCGTGTGGCTGACTTTTCCAGCCCACTGTGTGCCATCGGACTGTTTTTCGGTCGTATCGCTAATTTCATCAACCAGGAGCTGTGGGGTCGCCCGACAGATGTCCCATGGGCAATTGTGTTCCCGGCCGACCCGGAGCGGCTTCCGAGACATCCATCGCAACTGTATGAAGCGCTGCTTGAGGGATTGGTGTTATTCGCTGTATTGTGGGTCTTTTCTGCCAAGCCCCGACCAGCGGGTGCTGTCACCGGCATTTTTCTTGCCGGGTACGGACTGTTTCGCTTTACAGTGGA
Source organism: Acidiferrobacterales bacterium (assembly GCA_028820695.1). Taxonomy (NCBI): domain Bacteria; kingdom Pseudomonadati; phylum Pseudomonadota; class Gammaproteobacteria; order Acidiferrobacterales; species Acidiferrobacterales bacterium. The sequence continues at coordinate 35,410 of JAPPIB010000012.1, forward strand.
GTTTTTCCGCGAGCCGGACGCGCCGCTCGGATTCATTCTCCTCGACTGGGTCACCATGGGACAGATTCTGTCACTGCCGCTTATACTTGCAGGTATCCTTCTTCTGGGGATGGCGATGAAACGATCAAGTCCCGCATCATGAACGACACGCAGAAGCAAGCGCTTGTTCGCACTCTTGATGCGCTGCAGGTTCCTTATCAATTGATTGATTGTGACCCGGAACTTGCAGACACGGCGATCTTCGTCCGGCACTACGACTACGCGCTTGAGGACTGCGCGAATACCATCCTCGTCAAGTCAAAGTCCGGTGAGCCGAAATTTGCTGCCTGCGTCGTGCTTGCGCACTGCAGACTGGATGTCAATCACACAATCAGAAAGAAACTGGGGGCACGAAAGGTTTCATTTGCCGGGCCCGCTGAGACACAGGCGATCACCGGAATGACTCTGGGTGGTGTGACCGCTGTCGGATTGCCCGACAGCCTTCCACTATGGGTTGACAGCGCGGTCATGGACCGCAAGCAGATTGTCCTGGGTGGATCGAGTCGGGACTGCAAGATCATCATCTCCCCGTCGGTGTTCAATCACACCGGCAATACGGAAATCATCACCGCACTGGCGAAGCCGATTCCCGTCGCATCAGACTGAAAGGCTTCACAGCTGCAGAAGTCTCTTATAAAAGGGGGACCAGACCGCAAACAACACGAGCAGGCTGATCAGATCGTACCAGATCATGTGACGATACCGTCGGCGTTGCGTCTCACCCTTTCCGGACATCATGATCTTGCACATCGTCGCGTCCAGCAAGTTCACAAAAAACAGCATGGGAACGATCGCCGGCGCGATCAGTGTCGGGAACATCATGAACCCAGACTTTTGGGTCCCGCCCATCGAAAAGAATGCCGACACAAACAGAATCAGCATGAGCAGGTAGAGCATGGAGCGAAGCGGACCGACGTAGACAACAAATTCCCGGATGTGTTTCATCGGTGCACCTCACGCCTTGCCTGATTGTTTTCGCATTGTGTTGCGATAATCGACTATGCGCTGAACCAACCCGGGCTCGCTCACCGAATCGATGAGATCCGCCATATCTTCGTGTCGGGTGTCATCGGCAACTACATTCAGCATTCTCCGGACATGGCTGGCGGCAACCGCATTTCCAGCCAGTCTTGCAGATTCAATGTGTTGTTCCCAGGTATCCCGGCTTGCGACATGCGTCAGAAAGCCCATCTGAATTGCCTGATCGGCATCAAACACCCGAGTGTTGACCAGCACACTCACTGTGTTGTCAGTCCCTATTCTGGATTTGAGACGTCGGGTGCCGAGCAGGATTCCGAAATTCAGTCCCGGCATGCAGAATCGACTGCCTGGCTCGGCTATTCTCACATGACAGGAACAAACGAGATCCGCTCCGGCCCCGAAGGCCATGGACTGTACCAGCGCTACTGTCAGTACGGGTGCGTGATAAAGAGCCTGCAGCATTTTCTCGACATCGACAATTCGGTCAGCGACCTCGGAGTCAATCGCCTCCTCCAGGTTCCCCAAATCAAATCCGGAGCAGAAGGAACGACCCGAACCGCGGATGACGAGTGTACGCGTTCCGTCATAGGCGGATCGGTCGATCTCGTCGATCAAGGCCTGTACGAGATCTGCATTCAGCGCGTTTGCGCGATCGGGTCGATTCAGCTGCAGAATCTTAAGGTCCGCATCGTGTTCGACAATCAACCCACTCATATTTCCAACCGGCTCCATCTTCTATAATGTCCGCACTATCATAACCGAAAATCCATCGGATATTTCGAGTGCGAAACCAACCTTGCAGGCATCCTGTTTGATGCAATCAGCCAACCCGATCCTGGTCGAAGTCACACGCGGTGAGATGATGGAAAGTTTTCATCGCGGTGCCGTCGCGGTCGTCAACACCGATGGGGAGACCATCGCGGAATACGGAGATGTGAACCGCCCGATCTATCCCCGTTCAGCCATCAAACCGCTGCAGGCAATGGTTTTGGTTGAGTCCGGCGCGCTGGAACGTTATGCACTGCGCGACGAGCACATCGCACTGGCCTGCGCCTCACACTCCGGCCAGGTCACGCACGTTGATTCAGTCAGACACTGGCTTGAGCATCTCGGATTGGATGAGACTCATCTGGAATGTGGCGTTCATGAGCCAGTTCACCGCAAGACACGCAACGAGATGATTCGGCAACAATACGAGCCAACCGCCCTGACCAACAACTGCTCGGGTAAACATGCAGGATTCATCTCGGTCGCCCTTCACTGCAACTTACCGGTCAAGGGGTATATCGCCCGCGAGCACCCGGTTCAGCAATACGTGCTTCAGACTCTTGAGGAACTGAGCGAGGAATCATTGCACGGCAGACCTGCCGGACTGGATGGCTGTGGCATTCCCGTCACCGGGATGTCCCTGCGCGGCATGGCCCTGGCGTTTGCCCGGCTGGCCGTCTCCGACTACAGCTCGGAAATTCGCCGGACTGCCGCAACACGGATTCGTTGCGCAATGGGGCGACTGCCGGAACTTGTCGGCGGTGAGAACCGCTTCTGTACTGTCGTGCCGAGAATGACAGAGAGCCGGGTACTGGTCAAAGTCGGTGCCGAGGGTGTATACGCCGGCATGACATCACAGTGCGACGGACTGGGCTTCGCACTGAAGATTGACGATGGATCAAGACGAGCGGCGGAGGTTGCAATGGGCTGGCTGATTGAGAAGTACTGCAATCTCGCACAAGCACAGAAACGACAGTTGAATCCGTGGTTCAGACCACAAGTGAAAACGGTCGCAAAAAGACATGCCGGTGTAATTCGCCCTGTATTTGAGTAACATTGGCCAATCGGAGCATTTCCACACAGGAGAAACAAATCATGTTTGAATATGAAGCCTTCAACGACCCGATTCAACGTCCCCGCTACACCGGAATCCCTACCTTCATGCGCACGCCCCATTCAGAAGACTGGGAAGATGTCGATATCGGACTGGTTGGAGTGCCATTTGATGGCGGTGTCACCAATCGGACCGGTGCCAGACATGGACCGCGGGAGATCCGAAACCAATCCAGTCTGATGCGACGCATGAATCAGTCTTCAGGTATCTGTCCTTATGACCTTTGCCGGATTGCTGATCTCGGCGATGCCTGGATCCAGAAACCGTTTCACCTTGAAGAAAGTCTCGATGAGATCGAAGACTATTTCCAGCGTATACACGATAAGGGCATCGTTCCGGTTTCTGCCGGCGGTGATCACTCTGTCACATTGCCGATTTTCCGCGCGATCGTCAAGCAGGCACCTGTCGGTATGGTACATTTCGATGCACACTGCGATACGGGAGACGACTATCTGGGATCCAAGTTTCATCATGGCGCACCGTTCCGAAGAGCAGTCGAGGAGAATCTCCTTGATCCGAAAAGAACCGTCCAGATCGGAATTCGCGGTTCGCTCAATGACCTGGATGTCTGGAAGTTCAGCCACGACACCGGCATGCGCGTCGTCTATATGGAAGAATTCGCACAACGCGGGTGGCAATCGATAATTGAAGAGGCACGCGATATTGTCGGGGATGGCCCGACTTACATCAGTTTCGATGTGGATGGACTTGATCCGGTCTACGCGCCGGGCACGGGAACACCTGAAGTGGGTGGGCTGACCACATTGGAAGCGCAGATGATGATCCGGGCACTTGAGGGACTCAACCTGATCGGCGGGGACGTTGTCGAAGTTGCGCCGCCTTTTGATCCGTCAGGCAACACCGCACTTGTCGGTGCAACCATGATGTTTGAGATCTTATGTGTCGTTGCTGAATCCGTAGGACGGAGCATGAGCGGAAACTGAGGTTGTGGTCTGTACGTGCGACTTGCTCATGAAAGTCCTGACCGCGTCAACCAGCCTGATTGCCGCGTCGCGATCGACATCAAGATGCGTGACCAGACGCATGGGCTCGCCGGGAGTGACGATAATGTCACAGCCGCGAAGAAATTCGGCCAGTTCCTGTACCCGGCCATCGCGGATTGTGACGAAGACCATATTGGTCTGCATCGGGTGGAAGATCACGTCAATTCCATCAACTTCGGAAAGTTGCTGCGCGATCCACCTCGCGTTGTCGTGATCATCCCGCAATCGCTCAACGTGGTTTTCTACCGCATACAGGGCAGCTGCTGCGATCACACCCCCTTGACGCAGACCTCCTCCGACAAGCTTGCGCCATCGTCGTGCCGCCCGAATTGTTTCCCGATCACCACACAGTATCGAGCCGACCGGTGCGCCGAGACCCTTTGAGAAACAGCACGAAACCGAATCAAATCTGCCCGTGATCCTGTCGACCTCTACGTCGTGAAAAATCGCGGCATTGAAGACCCGCGCACCGTCCAGGTGGAAAGCGAGTCGGGTCGATTGGACAAACTGTTGTGCAGCATCAAGATACGCCATCGATAACGCCCGGCCTGCCTGGGTATTCTCAAGACAGAACAGTCGTGTATTGGCAAAGTGATCGTCATCGGGCTTGATTGCGCGACGCGCCAGTTCCAGATCGATCGATCCGTCCTCGGCAAAGTCGAGCGGTTGCGGCTGAATACTTCCCAGCACAGCACCGCCGCCGCCTTCATATTTGTAGGTATGAGCCAACTGCCCGACAATGTATTCGTCTCCGCGGGAGCAATGCGCCATCAGTGCAAGCAGATTCCCTTGTGTTCCGCTGGTGACGAACACCCCGGCTTCCATGCCAAACCTCTCCGCCATGGTCTCCTCCAGCCGGTTGATCGTCGAGTCCTCGCCGTAAACATCATCGCCCACCTCTGCGCGGTACATTGCCTTGCGCATTGCTTCAGTCGGTTTGGTGACGGTGTCGCTGCGAAAATCGATACTCATACCGAAGTCCTCATGGTCAGAAGTTGGCGGATGCCGACGGTTGCGGCGAAAATTTTTGATTCCAGCGGAATTTTAACAGCAACTGACGCGGTTCCCAGGGCGATTTTATTATCTGAGTAAGTCAATGAGAATTGTTGATTATTACTGATTTGTCGGGAAATTTACCGCATCCCACCGCCGGCGCTCGGCGAAATCCGCCGTCGGACGCACCTCAACCCGCATAAGCTCAATGCCCGCATGCTCAGGCTGAGGTGGGTTGTCCGGCAAAACAAGGTTCATGAGCCTTATTTCGCCAGAACGACAAACGAATGTCCAGTCCCGAGTGAACTTTTTTACACGAATTCTCCCAGAACGCAACTCACACGGAGATAATGGGCTCAATCAGATAAACGAATAGCCCTGCCGATTAGGGGGGGGGGGAAAGTGACTGACGCCAATCATGATCGTGTAGAATAAGATATCTATCGCGGACCCACAAGTCTTAGGTGCTAAATGATGAGGGTTTGCTTTTATTGCGATTCCGAGTTTCGGAGTTCAAATTGGAATTTCTTCCCGATTCAGCTTTGTAATTACATGTCCGTTATCAAGTCTCACTATTGTCGGAGGTGAAGATGTTGTTCAAAGGCCAAATACAAAAAAGACTAAGACGAGAACATATCAAAATAAGCAAGCAAAACCTTATGTGCACGGAACATTTGTTAAGACTGCATGACATCAATTCAAAATTAGGTTTCGGTACTGATGGTGCCTCATCCGAAATGGCAAGAGATTCCTTGGAACACAACAAAACCATGGCCATAGAAGACATCGCAATATTGAAATCACAAAAACACCTGCCGTCCGATATATTTGACAGAGTTCTAAAAGTGAACAGATTTAACCGCTTAGGATATACCGAATTTTTGAAAGGACAAAAAGCTGCGAGGAAGGCTGGATTTTCATCAATGGAAACACTTCTTCCTTTCGACAAGAAATTTGAACCTGAAGAAGGCTGGAAAAAGTATATGGAAGAATTCGAGGGGAATGTTGATTTTATATAGGAGTTCACGCGTGGGATGCAACCGCAATCGCTAATATGATTTTGCATCGGCGAAATAGCACGAGTCAAATTTTTTGGGTTAAACTTATTGATTGTTTGATTCATCAATTGCAGTTTCTTCGTTGTTGGCGTCTCCACCATGGCGAAGTTGTTAGCGATCATCCAATCAAGTAATGAAATCTTGATTCAAACAGTGGGGAATTTGTGATGGACATTCTCTTTTGGGTAGTTTGCGGAGTTGTACTTTTCTTTCTGAGTTTGTTCCTTTTGCAGTTTACTATTGGAACTATTGTTTCCCCTAAAGTCACTGGTCGTTTTTATCTTCGGAAAAAATTGAAAAAAGCTGGGATTTCACCAACAACTCTAGGAGATGATTGTGTGTAAAGCCTATTTCTGCATGCATATGGACTGGCAAATGCTACCGTTATTTTCCCGGAGTTGTTTGGCGAAAAGCCAAAAACAAATTTGAGGTTAGAAGTAGTAAAGTTTGTTGACATTACTGTTCGTGAGCTATTGTCATCAGGGGCGACTGGTAGATGCCCAGAAATCGCAGAAATAATGATGAATCACGGCCATGAATTTGTTGTTGATTCAAAAAACATGGCAGGTGTCACTTCCGACGACAAACTTTACAAAAGTTCCGATGAATACTTTACAAAAGTT
>JAPPIB010000013.1 GCA_028820695.1 Acidiferrobacterales bacterium
CCTGCCTTAGCCTATGCCTCATTTTAAAGAAATTGAAATATTTAGACGCACACCCATGCCGCACTCGCACATTGGACCGTTTCATCGAAACCATGCACAATAGTTATGCCAACTGGAACCGGTAAAACAGAAACGATGCTGGCACTATTTACCGCTGTCTATATCAAGAGGTTGATGGTTGTCGTGCCAAATGCGGCGTTGAGGGATCAAATTGCTGAAAAGTTTCTGACACTAGGGATTTTAAAAGGTGCAGGTGTCTTGGAATCGTGTGCCGAGTTTCCTGTTGTTGCTACGTTGAAACGCCGCCCAACTTCGGTAGAGGATGTAGATGAAATATTTGAACGAGCCAATGTTATCGTGACGACGATGCAAATAGCTGGCCAATGCAATGAGAACGTTCAAGAACACATGGCAGAGCACTGCTCCCATTTGTTCATAGATGAAGCACACCATATTGCCGCTCGAACTTGGCAGGTATTCAGGTCAAAATTCGATGCACGAATCGTAGTTCAGTTTACAGCGACACCGTTTCGTACTGATGGAAAAAAAGTTGATGGCAAATTCATTTATGTGTATCCGCTCGCGAAAGCTCAGAAAGAAGGGTACTTCCGAAAAATTCAATTTCAAGCAGTCCAAGGTTTGGATGACGTTGAAGCCGACACCGAAATAATAAAGCTAGTGGGTAACCAATTGAAAGCTGATCTTGCTAACGGATTCGACCATCTTGTGATGGCTCGTGTAAATAAAATCGATCGAGCAATCGCAATTCATAAACTCTACGAGAAAAATCTGCATGAATTCAATCCGGTGATTGTTCATAGCAGAATGAGTGGTTCTGAACGGACTAATGCTATCGCTATGCTACAGAGTCGCAACAGTCGAATAATCGTGTGTGTCGATATGTTGGGTGAAGGATTTGATCTTCCACAACTCAAAATTTCAGGTTTGCACGATCGCCACAAGAGCGTTGCCATCACTTTGCAATTTACTGGTCGATTCACGCGCGATTGTGGAAACATTGGCGATGCGACCGTAATTGCCAACATTGAACAGTCGGATATTGATGATGCTTTGCGTTCGCTCTACGCAGAAGATGCCGATTGGAACTATCTCTTAAAGATTTTGAGCGAAAAAAAAACCACTCGACAACTCAAGCGTGCAGAAGTGTTGGAAGGATTTAATGAGAGTTTGGAGGGGATTCCACTCCAAACGCTCAATCCAAAAATGAGTACAGTCGTTTACAGGACAAACTGTGCGGAGTGGCGACCTCAGAACATCGATGAAATTATGCCAATTGCCAGCGTTTACTCTGGCCCAGTGATAAACGAAGCGGAGCGCCTCGCTGTGTTTGTTACACGGGATCAGACAAATGTTAAGTGGAGTTCTACGAAAGAGGTTGTGAATGTCGAATGGAACTTGTACCTAGTGCATTGGGATCGAAATACGAATCTGCTCTATATAAACAGTACCAAGAAAAATGACCTCCACGAGAAACTTGCGAAAGCTATATGCGGTGATTGCGCGATCCGAATCCATGGTGAGAACGTGTATCGCATACTAGATGGAATCAATCGCTTGATGTTGGCAAACCTTGGTCTAAGCCACCCACTCGGCCGCTACATTCGTTACACGATGTTTGTCGGGTCCGATATTACCACACAGTTGAACGCTGCGTCATACAGCATGAAAAGAAAGTCGAATCTCTTCGGTCTTGGATACAGAGGTGACGGAAAGGTAACGGTGGGGTGTTCGGCAAAGGGGAAAATATGGTCGATGCAGTCTGCTGGAGATTTTAGTGAATGGCTTGATTGGTGTCGGTTAATGGGTTCCAAGTTGATCGATGAATCAATTACAACGAATAGTTTCATCCATAATCTAATTCAACAAGAGGTGATCACGGAGCGTCCAGCAAAACCACCAATAGCGGTACATTGGCCAGAATCGCTACTAGTAGAGTTTGAGGAGCGAATTAAATTCAGGTTCGGTTCAGGAGAATGGGTTGGTTTTCATAATTGTGAAATTGATGTTGCACATCATAATGAATCATTACCGATAAGATTCACAGTTTCGACCGAAACAGCGACCGCTACATTTGAAGTTCGACTCAGCGAAGGCGGTGCCGAGTATCCGCAGATTGATGGACCACCTGTACTGATTGACTATAAGGAAGAGCAGCCGGTTTCAGAGTTGTTTAAAAATGACGCGCCACACATCCATTTCGCAGACGGCGACTTTCTAATTTTCAACGAGTTGTTTAAGTTACCGCAACGGGAGGATCGAATCGTTTTTGATTTAAACAAGATCGAAACACGCGATTGGAGTGGCACTGACTTGAATTCCGAATCTCAAGGTCAAGGCAAAAATCCACGGTCGATTCAGCGGGCAGTTATTGAAGAACTGTTGGCGCTTGAACCGAGGATTGACGTTGTTTTTGATGACGACGGCTCTGGAGAGATTGCAGACGTGGTTGCGGTCTCCGAAAAAGGCGAGCAATTGAAAGTAGAACTATTCCACTGCAAGTATGCGCATGGGGCTGCACCGGGAAATCGTGTTTCGGACCTGTATGAGGTATGTGGGCAGTCGCAAAAATCTGTGCGTTGGCGAGAGAATCCAGGTCGAGTTCTGAAACGGATGGTGAAGCGAGAGAATGATCGGCTCACAGCGGGACAGGTGTCGCGCTTTGAACGAGGAAATCTCGGAATTCTAAAAAGCTTAGTTTCACGCTGGCACGAACTTGAATTGGATTACCGTGTATGGATTGTCCAACCGGGTCTTTCAAAGACGAAAATCGAACCAAAACAGCTAGACTTATTAGCAGCTACTGAGATCTACCTGCTTGAGACTTATAGGATTCCACTTCGAGTGATTGCCAGTAAATAGAATGGCTTGGCGAATTCTCCTGATAAATCGCAATCTCATATTAATTTGTTACAACCTGGGAGCGATATTAGCAGCAATCTATACGGCGTTGGAGCAGAATTCAGGGCAAAGTTTAATGATCTAAATCTGGACAGTTTTCTGGATGTAACTTCATCTTGTTTAGATTGAAAAATTGGATCTGAAATTTTCGAAGAAATCACTTGGTAACGGGAGTTCACGTCTGATCCGTGACAGTAATATTGTGACACAGAAACGTTGTTGGACTTTCTACATTCGACAAACTTGGCTGGGTATTCCAGCAATACTTAATTCCTTGGATGCGGATTAACTGTATGAACGACATAGACAAATACCATGACATTGAGTTAGTTGAAGGCAACGAATTTGTTACAGAAGTAGACGAAATTCCTATCGTCTGGAATTTTTTTGTAGGTCTTGACCGCAATGATCTTATCGCAGAACTTGTTCAAAACGATATTGACCAAGATGCTACTAGGACAACTGTCCGATTTGAAAAAGATCAATTGATTTGTGAAGGAAATGGCCAACAAGTGGATTCCGACGGTTGGGCGCGCCTTAGAAAATTGCAAGGTGCAGGTAACAGTGTGCCGGCAAAACGAGGGAAAATTGGTGTAAAAAACCACGGCCTCAAAACTTCGTTTACTATCGGGGATGAGATTCACCTGTCTTCTGCTGGACAGAAAATAATTCAAACTCTATATGCGGAAGGTAGAGACAAACCACCACGTCCCGGTGCATCTAAGGAACCGGTTCAAGACCCGGATGCTCCAGAAACCGGTTGTCGCGTAGTCATTATGCGGCGTAGTGAAGAAATTACCCCTAGCGTGGGAGAAGCGATTACGCTTGCGGTTACTGATCAAACGGAGATGGATGAATTGTTCGAAAGGTCCTGCCAAAGAATTCCAGATCAGTTCATAGGAATCGTTTCGCCATACGCTATCAAGAAGTTCGAGTTAGAGCTTAGTCACTGGCAACTTGGGACGGTCAGCTTCAAATTCAATTGTTCGTATCCCAAAAAAGTAAAGAGAAAAAACAAATACTTTGAGATCTTTCGCAGGCGTTGTACTGTCAGTGGAAACAAGGACCCACTTCCATCGAAATTAGTAGAAGAAGTTTCAATTCGAACGTTTCCTCTAGAAAGACAGCTTAAGCAGCGCATCCCATTTTTCTATAAACGTGATCGCAATCGTTACTTCGTTGAGGTTTCTTGGTTTGTGAACAGTAGAGGAAAACCTATAGGTGGTGTAGGAAAATACCGATATCCAATTGGCTATCCGGAGGGTTCAACTAACGCATATACAGGGCATGGTATGTCCTTTAGTGCACCGATCGTATCTAATACTGAACGTCACGGTCCTGCAGCGAATGATTCGACAAACAAGCTATTAAGTGGGTTATGTGAAGATCTGTTGGTTGACACTATTGAGTTCCACCTGATTAAGAGGTGGGGAGTGAACGGATTGAATCCCCTTATCCCGAACCTAAAGATAAGTAATAGAGACGAAATAGTACGACCTCTATTGGCAAAAATTGCAAGTAACGGTGCTATGCCTACACTTGCATGGAAAGCTGCAACCCTCCGGGTAACAAAATCCAAGAAACAAAAAACACGGTCTAAGTTATCCGCTGTGCTAAACCGAGTAAGCAGGGAGGATATTCTTGTAAAGCCGAAGTATCAATTCATAATTCCGATTACACTTGGGGAAGAAGTTGAAGAAATCAATGTGCCATTAGCCGCAGTTTCTCCACGATCAGAATTTCAGCTAGATTCAAACATTGACTCTGAACTACTTAAGTTTCTCGTCGATGGCAAAACCGAAGGGTTTTGTGATGAATTCATAACTTTTGATGAGAACGACGCGTTCGCTCGAATTAAACAGGAGGGAAACAAATGGTTCCCTGTATGCACCAATATTGAAGCTGAGTGTGCCGAACCACAATTTGTGCGCTATTACCTTGATGTGATTCACAGTTGGCTTAATCGCAAAGACAAAAATAGCGACAATGATCTTGAGAATGTTTTGCAAGAAACATTATTGCTCCCTGATTCGAATGTCAACCCGGTTCGATTCGATGAGTTGTATGCTAGCGCGCCTCTGCCAAGCGAAATACCAAGTTTGAATTTGCCACATGTTTTACACCCTGACGTGGCCAATCATCCCATATTCAATAGAACGAAATGGCGTAGACCAACATTCAAGTTTAAAGACTTCATTGAGAGCGGGAAAATACAGAATTCGGATCACTTAACAAAGAAACAATTTTGGGATTGGTATTGCCAAAATAAACGAAAGATTTCCAAGCGAGACCGCGCTAAATTGGCTCAAATTGAAATTTGGCCAGACAAAACTATGAATTTCTTCAGAATTTCGGATTTTTGCGCTCCAAAGGATAGGCGAATCGCAAAGATTCTTGAGAACGCGATAAAACAACCGCATGAGAGTGTTCTCAGTTTGAATCTTGTAACTATTGGCAAGAAAGGAAAAACTTCAATTCGATGCATTCCCACACAAAATGAAATCGACACTTGGATATTCAAACGTATCGAGCAGTTTTCAATTGGCGATTTCCCGGATAATCAAGAGAAAGAATCGTTAAAACGATTCGAAACTGAATTAATAGTCCTATTGAAGAATCGAGGCATTGCGAAACTGTTTCAACATAATGAAGCGATACTTCCCGCGTTAGCGAAGGATGGGTCAATTCAGCCTCGAAATCAACTCGTTATTCCGAGCAGAGAGAATAGTCGTATCGAACTGAGAAGCAGGTTCTTGCTGACAAAAAGTTCTGCTAGTATGTCACTAGACAAGATTTCTAGTGCTCTGCCAACACCAAAATTGGATATGCTTCTGTCAACTTTCAAGGAAGACCCTCAAAATGATGGTGCTTTACACGCACGTCTAGATTTGTTCATTAGGCTTACTCAGGATACTGGGGATACACTTCACGAGATCACTGAGACGCCTATCATACCAGTTAGAAACGAGTATAGATCACCTTGCGAACTCGCATTCAAGGCTGGAGGCAGCAAACCTGACTACTACGGAGAGTGGAAAATCCGAATTCCCGGGAAGGGTCTTTCCCAAGATGATCAAACTCGTTACAGGAAAATCGGAGTCACTTCTGCAACACTAAATTCGTCGACAAGCATTAAGTTTTTCAGGTGGTTGTCGAGGCAGAGCAGCGATGTCCTCGAGAAGCACTTAGGATGCATTCTGCATCAATTTAGAGATAAAAATGGCCCCGGTGACTGGATTAATGATTATCCCTATGACTCTGTGATTCCAACATTAAATCGTTCCAATTATCAATTAGTTTCTCTGAACCATGCGAGAAAGAAACCTGTATACATTCCCGATGTGGTTGAATCGCTCGCTAAGAAAGTCAATGAGAATGATCGGTATGTTTCTCTAGCTGTGATTTCGGTTAAAGGGATTCGGAATCCAATTTCAGGGAGTTTGAAAGATTTAGGCGTGCGTTCACTAAAAGAAGCTTTCGGCGAACCTCAGTGTGTCACAGGTCGCGGTGCAAGAGAAGAAAAATCGTCTGAATTTGTAGAAATTTTTCAACGACTGAATGAACGAAAATTTCATAAAGATGTTATGAAAAACTTTGATTCACTTGGAGTCGATTCCGGCCTAATGAGACAAAACTGGCAACACCGACTGTCAACGATTAAGAAGTTAGTTATTGCCGATAAAGTCGATGTGACTTACCGATTCCGACGTAGAAATTACACAATTGAGGAGAAAGCAGGTTTTGACCAACAGTCTGGAGTGTTCTATGTAAACAAGAAGTTTGGTAAGGATACAGAAATAGTGTGCGAGGCAATTGCTCGGCAATTAATTTTCAAATCATCAGCACAAACGATGCACCACTTGACATTAAAGCGGGCCTTGGAAATGGAATTTAAAGATCGAGGATTAGAAGTAACGGCATCGACTGTTTCTAGTGAGAAAACCAGTTCGAACACGGATACCCCAAATGACGGAGATGGTGTAATTATTGACGATACCGAAACTGCGGAAGCAACCTCTGGACATTCTCCATTTGAGCCGGACTCTAAAAAAAACGTTCCGGTACTAGTTCCCTTTTCTGAAGGCGATTCGGGTTCATCAGAACTTTCACGGGCCGGTGCGGATATAGATAATGAAACAAACTCTGGGGAACATCGTAGTTCGTCTTCGAAACAATCAAATATACAATCAACTAAACTTGAAGAAAAGCACAAGAGAGAAATTAGAGACCATTATGCTAATCATTGCCAAGTCTGCCTTTGTGAACAAAATCCAAATATTCTTGCCCCCAAAAAAAGTTATGTAGAATTTTCGGAACTAAGACAAAAATTGATTGAGATTCACCACGTAGACCCAAAACATGCGGAAGGTGCGAGGCACGCTGGCAATTTGATTTCTTTGTGTAAATTTCATCACGATAATTTTGGTCGGAGACTTGCAAGAGAATGGATTACAAGCGCACTCAAAGATAATCCTCAAAGCGAAACAATCCTATTTCCAAGCGATAGAGGCAAATTTAAACTAAAGGGTAAGATAGTGAAAATCAAGTTCCGAGATAAGGGAGATTCCATTTCTATTTTTTTTGATGATCGACATGCTGATTACTGGCTCAACTGAATATTCAGATAAAGTTGAATTGGTAACATATAGGGAATGTGATTGAGGAAAATACTTGTTCAAGAATGATCGGGAAAGATTTGTGAGCCCCAGTGGGCTGAGACAGCGCGGTGTAGGGGCTATAACCTTTTGAATACATGGATTCTATCATCTCTATTTCCGATCAATTGTCTAAAATTAGAGATAGTGTAGAAAACATTCCTGAGCATCTCGGTTCCGGGATTTACGCGATTTTCGCAAAAAATTTAGACTGTCTAGCTGAATTCACCATACCATCGAGTGGAGTAATCTATATTGGTATATCTAATCGACTTGAATTGAGAAATCACTTTAAAGCAAAATATAGTGGATTTTCGACTATACGCCGTAGTATTGGAGCGATTCTTAAGAATGAACTTAATTTGTCAGCGGAGCCACGGTCGAAAGGTAACTCAGAGACAAACTATAGGGATTTTCGATTTACTGGAAACGGTGAAAAGTGCCTTAGCCTATGGATGCAATCAAATTTGGAGTATTCAATTGTCGATCTTGAGGGAGATTTGATCGAAATAGAAACTTGTTTGATTTCGCAAAATGAACCACCACTTAATTTGACAAAGTACGAAAATTACCAAAAGAAACGCATTCGGCACCTAAGAAATCAATGTAAAGAAGAAGCAAAGAAAATTTGGGAATGCAATCATTTGGCCAAGCGATGATCAAATGACTGACACTGTTTTTAGTGAAAAGGACGTAGAAATTCTGTAGTAATTACAAAGAAAGAAAATTTACCAAAATTGGAATTTCAATTTAGATTCGGATACGTTTTTAACCACACCCACCAAGTTGAATTTTCAGAACTCATTGAAATGAAAAAAAACATGAATGGAATCAACTTGTAACTACTTTACGATGCTACGCGTGTTCGCCTACTAAATACCTAGATAACGGAATGCAATCTCAAGAACCTCGCAAAGTTGGAGAAATTACGCTGTTTGAGTTTTCTGTGGTGATCGCAGCAAATTTCAATAATCCGGCAATTCTGAATCCAGATTTCCTGCGTTACAACAAAATTGTTGATAATCAGTACGAAGTAAACGATTCACCTATTACAACTCCAGCATTTTCTCAAGTTAAATTCAACAATGGAATCTCTGTTACTTCAACTCCTGATCAATTAGTTTTCCAACAAATTAGAGACGAATTGAATTCAAATGAAATTTGCTCTCCATCAATTGCGATGCGCTACCTAAAGTGCGTTCCGCATGTTTCTTATAGTGCCGTAGGGATTAATCCGAAAGGGTATTCTGTAAATCGGTCTGAGAATCATGTTTTGAATATGCTGAGAGAGGGGGGCTCATGGATAACCTTCAAAGATACCAGCCCTACTGTAACGTTGAAAACAGCCTATGACTTTGGCGGCAGAAAGATCGCTCTTGAAATATCTGAATCGCATCAGTTGACAGCGAGCAAGAATATAACAGGAACAGTATTCCAGGCAAACTTCCATCACGAATCAAAAGGGCAAAATGTGGGTTCTCGTATCAAACATTTAAATTCCATACTAGAATCGTGGAACCGTGATCTAATAGAATTTTTTGTTCTAGTAGACAAGTATTGTTAAGAAAACTTATGTCTGAGCAAACTACACAACTTACCATTGAAAGTTCGACTAATGAAACTATGCCGTCGTCACAGGCATTTTGGCGAGACCAACAATTGTCTCGGAATTCTCATCCCGACTTTCAATTTACGATGTACAGATTCAATCGTGAGAATTCATCAAATTGGCTTGTGTCTGATTCTGAGTGGATGCCGCTTACAGCACAAGAAATAGATTTACAAGTCGCTGACAATCCTTTCGGAGACGCACTTTTGTTGACGGCTCAACTAATGGTTACGAGAGTTGACCAAAGGTTGTGGGAATCTCTAGCCGAGTATCTTTTACGTGGTGCAAATGGATTTAGGGTGCAACTTGCTCAAGCTTTGAATGAACTTGATGAAATAGTGGATGAAGCAGAGTCAGAGGGATACGAAATTCCAAACAGTACTGCGATAGACAATGCAGAATACATAACAAAGCGCATTTACGATAAATTGTCACACCCGTTTCAAATATATCCAATGCCGGATGGAGAAGTTGCCATTGATGTTACAGATGAAGATGGAAGTTCCGTGTTGATACTATGTCGTCCAGACGGTGGTACGCTGTGTTTTGTGAACATTAATGGAAATCAACGTAGAGCACACTACTCCAACTCCGACGCACTCCCAGATGGTTTCATGTGTGAAGCCCTTGAGGAACTTCAACAAGAATAAATTTCGTAGTGGCGTATCACAGCAAGGTTGATCCGACTGAAGAGCTTGGGCGGGGGATATTTTCAAGTAGCATTGCGAAACGGTCCCGACGTGCGATTCCTAAGAATGTATTTCTTGAAAGGGAAGGGAATGCACGGATATCCGTTGATCGATTGAGTATAGCACCAGCTATCGAATCCATTAGAATTGCTGACGAAGTTGCCGTTCAGCGAAATAGGAAATTTTACGGTTGGGCAATTATCAGTGCTGAGAGTGCGAGCCAGAATGGACGATCGGTGGAAGCTTCTGCACTCATCCACAATCAGTTTCATGCTGATATCGTTTTGCCGCCTGAGGCAAATAAAAGAGAAGAACAAATTATGCATGCGCAGTTGTTGGCTGACCTCTCAAACTGGCGTGCACGCCCATGATAAAACAACGCGCGCAGAATTTTATCCCTAGGCAAATGGTGTATTCTTCGTGTACGTTCTGACGCAACTTATTCTCTAGTTTCAGATATTTACACTCACTTCCGAAGCATCATATTCGCTCGCTCCGGCCCCATCGAGTCGCAGTTATTCGCCAATATGTAAGGAGATTCAAATATGGATATTCAACCACAACTATTGCCATTGACAAAATTACTCGATGGTCGTTTGTTTTCCATTCCCGATTACCAACGTGCATATAGCTGGGGTTCACAGCATAGAGCGGATCTGTTTGAAGATATAGAGAATATTTTCCAAAATGGAAAACATGAAAGTCATTTTATGGCGACAATAGTTTGTTTGCGCAGAGAATCTAAATTTCCAATTGGAACAGACGAATATGATAAACTCGACATAGTGGACGGACAACAACGATTGACAACAATTGTCCTGCTTTTGAACGCTATAAAACTGGAACTGAAGCGATGCGATCAAAGTTATGTCGAAAGAGAGTTACGAGAAATTTCTGAATTATTGGTTAAAGAGAGTAGCGACAATCTTATCCTATTACAAACCAATCAAGACTCATCCTTTTATTTCTTCAACTTTATTCGTTATGGGACGGTGGTTTCTGTAGATCAAGGGAAAACTCTGGCTGATCGAGAGCTCTTGAAGGCGATTGAAGATTGTCAAGAATTCCTGCGTAACCGGAGAATGGATGAACAGAAACTTTTAGAATTGTATTCCTGCATAAAGAATCGATTATTCTTTGTTTTGTACGAGATATCTGAGGAGAAACTTGTATACACTGTTTTTGAGGTTCTCAATAGCCGTGGAATTGAAGTATCTTGGCTAGACCGCCTCAAGTGCATATTAATGGGTAAAGCATATGAGTTGCCCAATTCCAGTGAACAATTGATTCCAGAACTTCACACCATCTGGCGCAACATTTATAAAGAAATCGGTTTACATCAAGGGTTGAGTTCAGAGTCCCTGCGTTTCGCTGCAACACTTTATCAATCCGGCAAGCCAAGTAAACCGCTCAGTGAACCAGACGCAGTTGCTGAGTTTAGAGATAAGGCTGTCGATGCTTCAAGTATTAGAACGGCCGCCCAGTGGCTTCTCAACGTCACTAAAGCCTGCGACAAAGTCTTTGCGGATTCTCGACGAAATGCAATAACAAAAATATCTCAAGCGCGTCTACTGGTTGTCGCAATTCACCTTCGGGATGATATAAATGAGGATGATAAAGAAAAGCTATTGATTTTATGGGAAAAGACCACATTTCGAATCTACGGAATGTTGGGTAAAGACGCTCGTACACAAGTAGGTAATTATGTTCGGTTATCGTGGAGAATTAAAAAAGAGAATCTATCGGTTAAGGAAATTCAATCTGAAATCCAGTCTATTGGCAAAGGATTTCCGATCAATGATGCTGTTGAGTCTCTTCGAAATTTTAACTGCTACGAAGGATGGGGAGAAGAACTAAGGTATTTTATGTTTCGATACGAAGAGTATTTGGCAAAAAAAGAGGGGCAGGATATTTCAAAAAAACAATGGGAACTAATTTGGCAGAAAAGTACATCGGAATCGATTGAACACATCTGGCCTCAGAGTACAGCCCCAGAAGACATTAAGCATAGAATTGGAAATCTTATGATTTTACCGCTAGGCTTAAACAAACAGTTACAAGATAATCATCCTAACCAGAAATTTGCTGCGTATGAAAGGACTGGGCTTTATAGTGCGACAGAGGTACCTCCCAGAACCAGAAGGTGGTCGAAAAAGGCAGTGAACAATAGAGAGCAAAGACTATTGGAGTTTGCAAGAATAGAATGGGGAGATTAGACGCGAGCTGTTCTAAATTTTACTATGTCGTTAGTGCATCGGTGTTGTTTTGCATTATCACCTTTTTCCGTTGAGCCATCCCTCAACATAATTGTGCGATACAAGCATTGCAACCGCAAATGGTTCGTCGTTGGGGGAAAGTCGCCTTGAGTAGCGTGCTGTCCAGAATACAAGAATGAAACAAGATGATTTCAATAGTGGCATTCCAGAGGATGTCTGGGAGTCGGCTAAAGAGGAGGCGCGGAAGGCGATGATCGCTGTTGCAAAACGCAAAGAAGTAATTACGTACTCTGATCTCGTTAACAAAATAGTTAGTTGTCGGTTGGAACCTCGAAGTCAGGAATTAGCGCACATGCTGGGAGAAATCTCATCGAACGAACATGGGGCCGGACGCGGAATGTTGTCAGTCTTGGTTGTACACAAGTCGGGAGACTGCATGCCTGGGCCAGGATTCTTCGAATTGGCGAGTTTGCTTGGAAGCAACGTAGAGGATCACATGGAGTTCTGGATCCGAGAATTGAAGAAAGTGCATGAGACATGGTCATCCGCACCAAGTGCACAATGAATAATGTATTCGGAAAAGACAAATGGGTGTACCGAATATCTTTACTTACGCCACGAAGGAACTATCGCAAGACGCGGTGATTTGCTGGCTAGCGGCTTGCGCGAGCCATGCGCCGCGGGGTGAATTACGTTATTGCGTTCGTTCAATATTTGCAAAAAATTCATTCTTTGTAAAAGTTCGACACAGCCCTTTCGTACATATCAAATCCAGCTAATTGGACCATTGCAAACTGCAATCAGGAGAGGACTTTAGATGACATACCAAGTAGCATACACAAAATTGAAGCTGAAAAATTCTATTGATCAGTAAATTGTTATGGTTTCGACCTTGTTATCTCACACATGAAGCGAATAGCGTCTTTGACGCGAGTTTTTGTGGAGTCTAATTGCGCTAATGAGAATTTTCCAGCGGGACCATGTGTGCCCGCATTTAGTTCACCAAAGAGCATTAAGACATTGTCAATGTCAGCACTGACAAAATTCTCAAACGTGTCATTAGCCCTACCATGTCTATTGAGACAATAGTGAATCTTTGCGCGGCGTGTGGGGGAGCCGTCTTTTGTTTTGTCGCAGTCGGGAGAATGAATTAAAACATCAGATTTCGGTGCGTTTATGTCTAAAATTTGTGTAATTATCTCACGAGAACTAGAGCAAAAATGGCGAGCCGCGTCGGGGTTGTTAGGATTAAGAGCGTAGATTGCACCGTACCAACGACTGTGTAAATCTGGAGAGACGTCAGCCAACTCATCTGCAATTGATGAGTCACAAATATCTTCGTGAGAAATTTTGGGATCTGGTGTATTGTCAATGAGACTATTGAAAACAATTACACTATTGGCAGTTTCCTGTTCCGCAATGTCAGTAAGGAAAGAATCGGTTCCAGATATGTCCAACTGTTCGTACGCATTGGAAAGGATTTCAACAGATTTGTAGAATTTTGAATTTCGGACATCGATGGACTGTTGGGCGAAATGATTCAGTGCTGAATTTAGGCGGTTTTGATTCGCGCGAACGCGAGTGTTGAAAGTTCGTACTTCTTGGTTATATGCAGCAACCTTCCGTTTTTGTTCAGAGTTGAACTTGCGGATCTCACTATTTAACTTATGAACCTGCTGGCGTTGTTTGGATTGCGCCTGCTTGATTCTTGAGCGAATTTGGGAGGAGCTTATACGTTGGACCATGTCAAATTCCCATGGCTAGTTTGTCGTCGGAAGTGACACCAAGTATAACATCATGTTATTTCTGCATAGTTTCGTATTTGAACTTCGACATTTGGCTAACCGAATGCAACCAATGAAGGGTATTTTGAAGCAAAATCAACGAGCGGGATACTGCTAAAATTTACTGAATATTTTTGGCAAAAATATTATTGTGTCGCATCAGAAATTATACTTTGAATTGCAGTTCCACCAAGGTTCGGATACGTTGGAACGCCAGGCTAACTGGCATTAGGGTAGTTGGTGAAAGTCCGATAGATGGTAAATGTTAACCACATGCTGTCGCCGCGAGCCGATACTCGTGAGGGTATTGGTGAAGTGTCGGTAGCGGTACGCATAGCCATGATGATTGAGCATCGAAAACGAAGATGCACAGAGTGTCGAGGCTGTCATCAAGGCCGAAGACAATATCGGCTGTACTGTAATGGTGAGGTACAGTTGAGCTCTGCGGTGTCGGAATGTCACTTCCGACGACAAACTTTACAAAAGTTCCGATGAATACTTTACAAAAGTTCCGGTTTTATGTTGAATTCAACATAACATCGGACTAAATGTAAAGTTTTATTCGGAAGTGACACTATGCTCCAATCTGCAGAAATGAAATATGCGCACATAAGTGTCGGGCGACGAACAGGATGAGACATTCCGTTCATTCAAAATTCTACCTCTACCGCATTTAAGAGCTGTTTTGCGATCTCGACGCAGGAGTCTGCCAAGTCTACCGTTGCAAATCGAATTTCGTGATTCTGAATTTTTACGGCTTCATAAACGGTTCCATCTACTACTGGATGTAGTAGCAAACCTGTTGCATTGCGTGCTAATTCAGATTGTTCTTCCTGGGTTCTTAAATAGGCGTAGATTTGATAGAGATAGCCGCTATTTAATGTTTCTTTACGAAACTGCCCTACCTTCAAAATACTAGTAAATTTGGTGTCGATTATTATTCGTTTTTTAAGCTTTTTATTACTCAACACTATATCAGTTTGCATTCCAGGCAGAATGTCGTCAATTTGAGGGGTTTTACTCTCCAGGTCAACTGGCCAGTAACATCGTTCTCCAGGATAAACCCGCCATCCTTTCTTTGACAGCTTTACATCGTAAAATCCGGCAACACTTTTTTCGAACAGCTTTCGCAGCCATAGCGAATTTCTGTCTGGATTGGAAAGAACCCTAGTGCCAATCATCTCTTCGGGTAAGGCCAAATTGAAAGCCAAGTATGCCGCTTGTAACATTGGACGGTCATTGGCATCGTGCAAACCGAATTGGTTGACTGTTATTGTCCTGTGATTTGGACGTTCACCTATTACGCCCATACGCTCCAAAGTTAGCGCAAGCGATCGGCATTTGTTGACGAGATTGGACTTAGATGACACCACCGTGGACATTTTCCTCAATGCGTCTCGAACGTAGCGATTTCGGGGGGTATCAACGGTAAATTCGTTGTAATGGCAGGCTACTTGTCCTCTGTCAAGCAATCTTTGACGTGCGGTTTGAAATAAATCTATTCTCCCTCGTACTCGGTTGAGAACATCGTTTCTTGCAATGTATCCAAAATTCAGATTTCTACGAATTCGCTGTTCGACTCTGCGATACAGAATTTCCGCTACCAAATCCGGAATATCGTCAGGGTTATCTTCAACCGATTTTTTTGATTGATCAAGGTCTCTGTATAGATCTGATGCATAGAGCATGAGCAGCCAGATATTACGTATCGGAATTTGATCAACGTAGTTTACTTCTTCGTTTTGAATTAAGGGCTTGGTTGCTTGATCCATATTGATTCACTACTCGCGAAGAAGACGTTTCTTTGCATCTCTATATTTTGAGGCGGCATCAAACCAGTATTCTTCAAGCAACGGTCCAATTTCGGTTTTCACTACCTGTTCAAACCATTTCCAAGGATCATCTGGTTTTATATCCGGTGTAACAAAACTGTGCCCAATTTGGAATTGTTTACCGAGATTATCATCATTGGAAATGGTTTCATTCAGCTGTTCTATCCTTGTCTTCAACCTATCGAGAACTTTCTTGTCAATTTGATATTTTTCGTGTACCCACCTGCGCCATTCTTTGTTGAGTTCGGGTTTTAAGTCAATGAAAGCAAATCGTCGACGTAATGCAATGTCCACAAGCGTCAATGACCGGTCAGCCAGATTCATCGTTCCGATGATGAACAGGTTATTGGGAAGGTATACGCGTTCCTCACTTGATTTGCTGTAGATTAGTTTTAGACTTTCTTCAGGCATTCGTTTGCTAGCTTCTATCAGCGTGAGCATTTCGCCGAAAATCTGTGCGGGATTACCACGATTAATTTCCTCTATGACAATTACATAATTGGAATCCACGTCTTGTAGGGCAATATTAACAACCTCCATAAACGGTCCGTCTACCAGATCAAACCCGCTGCTGCCACTTGGTCGCCAACCACGAATGAAGTCTTCATACGACAAACTAGGGTGGAATTGAAGCGCACTAATTTTGCGTGTATCTTTTGCTCCGATCAAGGCGAAAGCAAGCCGTCTCGCGAGCCACGTTTTCCCTGTCCCAGGCGGTCCCTGGAGAATTAGGTTTTTTTTCATTTTGAGACGCTTGTAAATTTCTTCGAGGCGCGATTTCTTAATGAAGCACCCATCTTCAACAATACTTTCAATGTCATACGATTTGAGCACTGGTTTCTTGTCTTCGCCCTTAACCTTCTGCTTGTTTTTCTTTATTTTGACTGGTCTATCTTCATAAGCAGCCAAAGATAGATCTGGGAATGAATTTACTGGGAAATCGTCTTCCAGAAATCGTGTTTGCAACTCCGTCATCAAATTCATATACGCACTCCCATTTATCTGATCATTGACAATCAATTTGTCAGTCGGAATTGCGAGCCTACTTGAAAGATATTTTCGAGACTCTTGGTCAAGGGTTAAGTATTCCCAAGGGCGAATCCAATAAAGACCCATTGAGAGATTCCATTTGACGCCACGGACTCGTGCAACTTCGTCGAAAACTGTCAAGAATGATGATCGAAGGCTGTCGTAATCTGAATCAATCAATTCCAAGGCCCTTTCGAATATCTCCCAAAGCTTGTCAATGTCACTTGTGTTCCGATCTTTTTGAAATGCAAAAAAATACATTGTATGGTTTGAGACGACTGGAATGCCTTCGAACGATTCAGGCACAGGCTGAGACATACCAAACACATCTGCGAATTTACCTGCAATGCGTATTCGATTACGGTCAGTTATCTGCCTGTTGAATCGCGCAAACGCCGAGAAAGGGCAAAAGTCATCCATAGGGAATTCCGAACCGTCCTTACCCCTATCCATTAGAGATGGTTTTTGAAAAACTTGAAACTCAATGTCGTTAATTTCCTTGAGCAATTCCTGACGCCGATTCTTAAATTCAAGGAGTTTGTTAGCAAACTCTTCGTAGAAATTTGTCCAAACAAAACGATTATTTGAGTCTCCGAAACGGTCTTTCCAATAGGAGTTATTGCGAAAAGTGTCGATGTCTTGCTCCTGTCCTTCGAACGCAAATTTCAACAACCTTTTACCGTGTTCTGCCTCCGTACTCACTTTCCAGAAATGTCGATTCCAGTCATAGAAATACCATTTTCGTGGAGTTTGGAATATTTGATGCCACTCAACTTTCAATTTGTGGTCGTCAATTGGATGTTCCAACACTTCTCCAACAGCATCAATAGCCATCACAGGTACTGGAAGTCCGTGATTTTCGAAAGAAAGTTTATCTTTGCTTCGGTATGACTTTTTGAGTATGATTCGATCACCGGCTCTAACGGAGTTCAATTCGTCATAGAAATTGTCCTGAGTTCTATTCTTATTCTCCCAGAATCCATTCTGTATGAAGTCGGATGTGTAATCTGAATTTCCAAATTTACTAGCAACAACCCATATAGGCCTAGTTTCCGAGTCTAGAAAATCGTATGTTTGGGTGGTACTTAAGGCAATTTCTGCATCAATTTGTGGTTTGTAGCGGGGGGAGGGGTCTTTTTCGGGTTCCCATAAACGAAACTCACTTGGCCCCAACTTGTAGAACAGGTCAAACCCCTTTCCTGGTTTTATACTGGAATGATGACGGCGACTATTAGAATTCACCGACATGCCTTCCACGTGCATCTCAACGGTATTGCTTTTGATATTTGGATAGTTGTCGGCGAACCAACGACTCGCATCCTTGCGAGTAAACGCCTGTCCAGGTTTTAGTTCTTGGGCTGCAAATTCGTGCATTAATTCCCTGGTGGGTTTGTCGTAAATTGGCATTCTAAAATTTCTCTTAAGTAGTTCCTGTCAGAAAAATCTCGATTTTAAGCGAGAATTCAGAAAATTTTGACCAACGATGAAACCGAGTCCGGCTAAAAATCAACTATCACAACTGCATTTAACCATCAACAGCCAAAACAGAGCAAAATAACGAATTTTACCAACAACGACCCCTCCGTCACTCGAATCTTACACGCAATAACGAGATAAAGTGCCAAGCCGCGCGCAAGTGCTACTGTAGAGCGAGTTTCTTTCTGACAGCTGGCTCGTTGATTTTTAAGTGCCGTAAACACCATCTTGCTTTTTCTATCAGGTTGATGAGACATCAAACTGCAAGTCAAAAATATTCCTTGAGTTGTTTGCTTTTTCGCCAAACTTCCGATAACTGAGTCATCAATTCGAATCACAAATGACCAATTAAACCGATACTCAAAAATGTTCGCCTGTATTGCGACCGGGCCCACCATCGCAATACAGACGGAACCTTTGTCCCATTCGTCCTGTTCGGACGGTGAGTTCATAAATACAAGAGTATTCAATGAACTGTGCGCAATGAAATACGGCTTGTCGATATTCGAATTTTTTGTTCAAGGGTGATGGGCCAAGAACTTCTCTCAACGCCGAAGCCGATTGAGTGGCGTTTTGTTCAAGCAGGTCTGAAAGTCGATTGATGCGTACCGTTATCCATTCGATTGGAGGGTCTTGGAACACTCTGTGCCGAAATTGTCGCAATTCATTAGGTTCTGACTGAAGTTGGTCCACCTTTCACGCTGCTTTTGTTGACGCTTTGGCAGTAACTCTGCTTCTTCGGCCTTCGCCGACAATATCGATGAAATCCGAGAGCCTACGCTCTTCCAAGTTGAGTCCTGATTCTTTGGGTGGGTTAATTATGTTTGACACATTCTTATCGTAAGAAAATATAATATAAATCTCTGACATAATATCAGAGAGTTGCCATTATGAATGCAGACCAATGACTGGAATAGCTAGCAAAATAATGCGAAGAGTGTCCGAGAGAGAAAACGGAGGCTGGGTATGTACACCGAAAGATTTCCTGGATCTGGGCAGTCGCTATGCTGTTGATCAATCTCTGTCACGACTTGTCAAAGCAGGGCAACTACGCAGACTGGGACACGGCCTGTATGCAGCGTTTAGGTTCAGCGATGTGCTGAATGGTCCGGCACCTGCCAGTCTGGAATCAATCATTGCAGCACTGACACGAAGGGACGGAGCGCGGATTATGACAGATGGAATGGTTGCGGCAAATCTGCTGGGGCTCACCAACGCTGTACCTGCGAAAGTAATCTACCTGACAGATGGTCATTCGAGAACGCTGGATATCGATGGCCGAACCATTTGCTTCCGGCATGCTGGCCCGAACACCATGAAGTGGGCAGGGAAACCTGCTGCGCCAGTAGTTCAAGCGTTGCGCTGGTTAGGTCCTCGCAACACCGTTGAGGGAGGGGCAGCCTTAACTTTGAACCGAATTCTTCCGAATGAGGTGAAGCAAGATTTGTTGGACAACATCCATGACTTACCGGGATGGGCTGTTGCGCTGGTGCGCGAAATCGCTCATGGTGGAGAATCTACTGCATGACTGGCGACATTAAGTCTTTTCTGGAACTTCCGACACAGGACAGAAGGGATGTATTTGAATTGGCAGCGGCGCGTCTGAATACATCGCCAAGTTATGTGGAAAAGGATTTCTGGGTTTGCTTAGCTCTTGACGCATTATTCAAACCGAAACCCGATGGGCATCCGAAACTGCTCTTCAAGGGAGGAACCTCCTTGTGCAAGGCTTTCGGACTCATTAATCGATTTTCCGAGGATATTGACATCGTAGTGTATCGTGATGGTCTCGGGTTTGGTGAAGAGTGTGATCCAACCGTTGCGAAAAATATTTCCAATAAAAGGCGAGCTGCAATGTTCGACGAACTCAGGGCGGCAAGCAGTGAATACATTTGCGGTGACCTGCGAGCTTTTCTTGCGAGCCGAATCAATGAGATTGCACCTGAATGCCGAATCGTTAAAGATAAGCTTGATGTTGATCAGCAGACGCTCTATGTTGAATACTCCACTTTATTTCTTAAACACGAAGTCTCATATGTAGCCCCGCGAGTAAAAATTGAAGGGGGTGCCAGGTCAGCAGTAGAACCGAATCAAGACTGTACAGTTACACCATATATTTCTGATAGCCTTGCGAATTTTTCTTTCGAATCAGGTGCTATACGCGTAATTTCACCTACGCGTACCTATTTGGAAAAGCTATTGATTCTCCACGGTGTTTATTGCGGATACAGAGATTCAGGTCGGTTACCAGCTGACAAAGATCGTATTTCACGTCATTTCTACGATGTAGCAGTATTGACGGGGACTGATGTCGGTGGCTCAGCACTAACAAGTAAAGATCTGCTTAATGCTGTGCGGAATCATAATCTTGTTGCGTTTCGTCAAGCTTGGAAGCGGTTTGACGAAGCCGTGCCCGGATCTGTGAGATTGGTCCCGCAAAAAGAACTTCAGGCGGTGATTGAGAAGGATTATCACGCTATGCAGAGTATGATTCTCGGCGAGAGTCCAGATTTCGGTTGGATTATGAATCAACTTCGATATGCTGAAGTAGTGATTAACCGCATCTAAACTTAACAATATGCTACTCAGACTATCGATGTCGAGACGTACTTGCAAAACAATGGGTAACCTGATCCATGATGCTTCAAATTCTCAATATGCTCAACGCTCACTAGACCCACACAAATGTCGGGAAATACCGATAAGAGTGCGTCTTTAGTGTAGGATTACGCGAAATTCAAGACTCGCAAGAGTTCGGGAACATTCCAACCGGGCCCACCAAATCCAAATAGAATTACAACCCCAATTCGCTGTGGGAACCAATACGCACTAACTGTAAACATTCTTTTCCAACCAATCTATAAATCAGTACCAAATTTGGAGCCAAGTGACAATCACGGTGGTCTCGCCAGTTACCTATGAGAGCGTGATCACGATACTTTTGGTCTAGTGGGATATCGCTAGCCAATAATTTTAAAACTTCATTCAAACGGGATTCGACTATTGGCTTGTACCGACCCTTGATTTCTCGCTTGTAGTCTCGCCTGAACTGGACTGTGCGTTCAATCCGACGCATTTAAGTCGTCAAATAAATCCTCAACGCTATCAAATTTCTGGACTCTGCCTTCTCGCGCATCGTTCATCGCAGCAAGAGTTTTCTTATTTGGAATAAGAGGGTCAAAAACAACAGTTTTTTCTGTTGCTATACGTATCAGCAATAGTCGACATGCATCGGAAACTGACAGTCCTACTTCAGCTAAGACTTCTGCCGCTTCATTCTTGATGCTTTCATCTATGGTCGCACTTATGGTTGAGTTACCTTGCATGCAATCCACCATTTGAGTTTGATGAATAATTCTTCATGTGTTCCTCCAAATACGCGAACTAAATTGCTAAATCTTGAAGATTTTGAATGGTCATTCATATAGTATATCGCTACAGCAGTTCTCATTTTGACCTTGTCATTTTATTTTCGGTTTTTCAATTGTGTGTCCTTGAATTGAAGTAGATGAAAGATTCAGTTGGATCGAAAGTTTGCATTCAGCAATAGTTCGGGAACATTCCAACCGGGCCCACCAAGTTCATCAATATTTAGGAACTTCGAAATTGAAAATAAGTAGCATTCCAATGTTGAGTTTTTCAATTTACGCCTTACGAAAAGCGTAATATAACGTATCATACTTTTGTGATTCGAAGTTTTAGTAATAAGGAGACTCGGCGTTTTTTCGAAGGAAACCGTGTTAAGAAATTCCAGCAATTTGAACATCAAGCTGTTCGAAGACTTACTATTCTAGACAATGCCGAAACGCTTGAGGATTTGGCCAATCTGCCGAGCAATCGACTGAAAACATTGAGCGGTAACCGAGCCGGAGGGTACAGCATTCGAATCAACAAACAATGGCGAATTTGTTTTCGATGGACGTTACAAGGTCCATCCGAGGTTGAAATTACCGACTATCACTGAGGGGAACTGATGATGAGTATTCAAAACGGAATGACACCGGTTCATCCAGGCGAGATTCTCCGCGGGGAACTGGATGAACTAGAGTTATCTGCCAGTAAATTAGCGGAAGCGTTATGCGTGCCAGTCAATCGAATTACATTGATTCTTAATGAACAAAGAGGTGTGAGTGCAGATTCGGCATTGCGACTTGCGAGATACTTTGGAACAAGTCCGGAATTTTGGCTAAATCTTCAGAAATCTTGGGAATTACGCCAGGCAGAAATCGAAAATGGCAGTAGGATCGCCAAGAATGTACTACCTAGGGTGGCGGTAGTCCAAGAGGGTAACTGCTAAATCTGATTCCTGGTACATCTTCAGCACATTGAATTTCTCGACACATGCGGAGCCAGTCCGATTGGGTAATATCCAATCATTTATTTTCTCAAGATATTATTGAACCAGTGCATTGGCACATATTGTTATAGTCGCTACTTTTTTCACCCATATCGGAAGACAGTTTGATTAGCCTAATCTGAGCTGAACATCCATTTTGCTCACGGTTCGGATACGTCGCAACCGGGCCGCCAAGTCTGGATTGTTTATTCTGCTGAACTCGCAGCAGTTAATTCACCAGTTGATTTTTACGTTGCAAAAATTTTCGAATTTTCCAAGTATGACAATGAAACCTCACATTCTTCATCGTTCGACATTTGCAGGATAAAGTGTTCGAATATTCGAACTAAATCAGATAAAATTATTAGATACAGATAATTATGGCACTATATCACTATTATGATGTCGTATAATTGCATCTTCTAAATGTCGTATATTTGTAGAATAGTATTATGGTTCTAAAAACTTTGGAAAGCAGAATCAGATATAGATTGAGTCGCAGCAAAGATTCGGTCTTTACGCCCATGGATTTCTTAGACTTATCAGACC
Organism: Acidiferrobacterales bacterium; assembly: GCA_028820695.1. Taxonomy (NCBI): domain Bacteria; kingdom Pseudomonadati; phylum Pseudomonadota; class Gammaproteobacteria; order Acidiferrobacterales; species Acidiferrobacterales bacterium. The sequence goes on from JAPPIB010000013.1 coordinate 23,095, forward strand.
GGGACCAAACAGGTCGAGTGTTGAGAAACTTGGTTGCTGAACAGTCTCTTGTCAAGATTGGCCGCGGTTTGTATGCGAAGACCAAGAAATCCTCAGTAACAGGAAACAAGATCCCTGCTAAACCCCTGCCTGAGCTGGCAAAGGAGGGACTGACTAAAATCGGTGCACGTGTTGTCCCGTCACGTGCTGATCTGGCATATAACTCGGGCAAATCTACTCAAGTGCCAACTGGGAGAGTTTTAGCAATCAAGGGTAAGCGTGTTTCTCGTAAGATTGGTTATAACGAAAATTACATTGTTTTAGAACGTGGCGCTCGACAGTGAATTGATAAACGACGTAGCCACTGAGATGAATGTTGATGCATCATTCATCGAAAAAGACTACTACGCCACCAAGGTTGTTCAAGCAATCGCTAAATGTTCTCATAGCAAGATTGAGCCTGTATTTTGCGGTGGTACAAGCCTCTCCAAAGGTTACGGGATTCTCAATAGATTTTCCGAAGACGTGGACTTTCGTGCACAGTTCAACGTCGGCACAACGCCAACTAAATCGATTCGTAGAAGTTTTAGGCGCGAAATATGCAGCTTGATTGAATCTGTGGAAGGGATTACACCGGATATGGAACAGATGGAAACGGGAGGGGATTATTTCAAAATCCCTTTGATGTATCCACAATTTGCCGATGTCTCGTCAGCATTAAGACCACATTTGAAACTGGATTTCAGTTACACACAACCCAGACTCAAGCCCCAAAGTCTTCCAATATCTTCTTTTCTTACAGAGTTTTCCAACAATCAACCGGATACTAGGATATTGTGTCTCGCCCCGTTAGAGACAGCTGCAGATAAATTCAGCGCACTCGTATGGCGAGTGAATAAAACCAGCCGTAGTGATGAGCACTATGGTCCTGCTATGATCCGACACCTCCATGATTTGTACTTCCTGAGGAACTATGTGTTTTCACAATGTAAAGACTTTAGGGAGATGGTACATGCTTCATTTGAAGCAGATAACAAGAGGTTCAACCGTTTTCTTGGTATGGCTCTACGAGAAGCGATTGAACAGATGTTGGGCACATTGAGTAAAGACGGATCGTATGAAGCAGAGTACGAACACTATGTTTTAAGCATGTCCTATGCCAGGTCACAGGAATTAGCTAGATTTGATGCAGCAATTGATTGTCTAAAGAAACTGTCACGAATATTTCAGATTGATACGGATAAAACCGAGTAGGCTATTGTTATTTCCACCAGGTGGTCGCGACGGATGATGCGCTCAGCAGTTTGGATTTTTCTCATAGTGCAAAATATTTCGCACAAGAGCCAGACTATCCTCGAAAATGCACAATCAGGTCATCGCCTGCTGCAGGTCTGATTGCCGCTGGGTAATATAGAAGTTTATCGCATGTTCTGCGGCTTCTGCGTCGCGCTCTGCGATTGCTTTTGCTACATCATGGGTCATTACTTCATGAGCTTCTGCAATGGAGTGCCAATTTCCGAGCCTCATCGATATCATGAACCAAAGGCGCAGATGTAAGTTCATGATGCGGGGAATCGTTTCTTTAATGAATGAGTTTCTGGCAGCTTCGCCCAACACTTTGTAGTACTCGTTATTGGCACCAACATAGGCATCAATATCATTGTTGTTAGTCGCCTCAAGTAGCAATTGATGAATTTTCATCAACTCATCAGTATGTACCGCACTGGCACGAGCGCATGCCAGACGGCAGGCGGCACTGTCAATAATCCTTCGAAACTCGTAAATTTCCTGTACTTCCGTAAAACTGACTTCAGAGACAAACATACCGCGGTTGATTCTGTGGGTAACAAGTCCTTCCATAGCGAGTCGCTGTAACGCTTCACGTACCGGTGTGCGCCCAATTCCAATATCTTGAACTAAAGAAACTTCCGCAAGTACTGCACCTGGCGGCAGTTCCAAACGGGTGATTCGTTTGACAAGAATTTCATAGGCTTTATCACCAAGTGATTTACTCTGCTCTTCGTTAGGCGTGATTTCATTCATTTTGCAACATCTCGTCTTCCGACTGCTTAATCATTTGTTTGTATTATTCGTGTTGTCGAAACTCCATTTACTCAGGTTTCGGGGTTAACATTCGATTCAAACAAACTTTTTTTGTATCAAATAAAAAGACAAAATGGCCTCATATCGACCACAATAAACGAGTTGACGATCCAAAAAGATCTTGGACCGCGGTAACGTCTCCCTCAAACAAATCCAGAGGCGTTTCAACACACTCAAGGCAGAATTATAAGACGAAGCGGCCCGAACTGACAAAATTCATTGAAAAGCAGGTCACCAATCAAAGTGTGACGCTCAGAAAAGTACATTGGGCAGTTAGGCTCACACCGAAGCAAGGCAGATGTGTGGTCGCGGTGATGACCGCGAGGATTATGCCTGAATTGCGAACTTCCAATTCGATTCCTATTGGACGAGAGAAGTGTTATCGTAGGGCGAATTGAAAGCAATTGCTGCTCAAAGATCCGATACGTTGCGACTGAGTTCGCTCCATCAAATTTGTACTGACAAAAATTCCAGGACCGCGCAGAAAAATTGTACCGAATGATTTTCAAATGGCTGTTGATTCAATTGTCACCGACAGTTCGAGACGTTCTGTGCCGACCTTTGTATCGTTCAGGCATCAGTGGCGGGGTCAACCCACTTCAACTGCCAGCATGGAGCAGCTTCGCTTCAGCCGAAGAGAGAACCGCCTGTTCAGGTCGATAGAAACCGATACCCAAAACGTCACGCTCATACTCTCTCAGCACCTTATGTCGCACCAAGCCAAAAGACAGACTTTGGACCAAAGATGGTACGAAAACAACGCCGAAAAAATTTTCGAGGAATACGAACGACATTCGTTTGAAAGTACCCACAAAGCACTGCTGGATCATCTGCCAACCGAGCCGGCCATCGTATTGGATATTGGTGCTGGAACAGGTCGAGATGCCGCCGGGTTCGCCCGGCTGGGGCATGATGTTGTTGCTGTCGAACCAAACGACAGGCTTCGAACCCTTGCCCGAAAGAAACATCTTTGTGAAAGAATCTGTTGGGTGAAAGACAGTCTGCCCAAACTTGAGAAAGTGCGTCACAAAGGGTTGACTTTCAACATCATGCTTTTGAGTGCGGTCTGGATGCATGTTGCTCCGTCACAAAGGCGTAAAGCGCTTCGTAGATTGGCCAGCTTGCTTTCGCCAGGTGGCGTGATGTGTTTTACTCTCCGCCACGGGCCATCCGAACCCGATCGCGGGTTTTGGGATGTCCATCGTGCCGAAGTGCTTGAGATGGCTCGAGATCTGGGTCTTTTCGAGATCAGCACATTAACCGAGGAAGACCTGCTGGAACGCGAAGGAATCACTTGGACCCGGATCATATTGCAATCTCCCGGCGACGGTACCGGAGCTTTGCCATTGTTACGTGGAGTAATCCTGAATGATGCCAAGAGCTCAACCTATAAACTTGCCTTGCTGCGGGTTTTAGTTCGTATCGCACAGTCTTCTGCCGGATTGGCTCGCCTCGAAGGTGAGGACGACGTCATTCTGCCATTGGGGTTGTTCGCACTGTACTGGCTGCGACTGTATCGTCCGCTGCTGGACAAAGATCTTCCGCAGTCGCCGACCAATACAAGTGGGGCGGTAAGTATCGGATTTGCAAATAATGCATTTGAACAACTTGAGACCACTCCAGAACTGAATTTTCGAGTGGGAATGAACTTTCCATCAACTCCGGCAAATGCGCTGCATCGCGCACTCAATGACATTTGTTCAACCTTGAGCAAAATGCCAATGCATTACATTACCTACCCCGGTAGTTCCGACCAGGTTTTTGTGGCCAAAAAGGAGTCGAGAGTTCGATCGCCTTCATCGATGACACTTGATGCCGATTATCTTTTCAGTTTCGGAACTGTGCGCATTCCGTACGACTTGTGGCAGGCAGCACAGAAGTTCGGTGCATGGATTGAACCGGCAATCGTTGCGGAGTGGAAGGAGTTGATGAAGGGTTATGCGAATCGACAAGGCCGGGAAATCAACATTCAGGAATTGGATCAGGCACTGGTGTGGAATGAACCTAAGCACACCACTGCCTTGTCTCGCGAAAGAGCAAAACAAATGGTCAAAGGGGGGCATGACTTGTACTGTGTCTGGTCTGGCAAGAAATTGATTGCCGGCTATTTTGACATTGACCATTGTTTTCCTTACTCCGCCTGGCCGTGTGATGATTTATGGAATCTGATGCCAGCGAATCCAGCCGTGAACCAAAAACTAAAAAGAGACAAGTTGCCAGGACTGTTCACTCTGGGCGAATCCCGCGAAAGAATTACTGAATGGTGGGAATCCGCGTATATTCAGCACAACGAGATCATCAAGCAAAGGTTTTTCAATGAAGTCCGGGCAAGTTTACGCTTGAATTTCAGTGAGCAAGACCCTGAAGATATCTTTGATTCATTGGAAGTTCAGCAGATACAACTCAAATTCAATCAGCAAATTCCGGAGTGGAATTACCCTCCGCCATAGTGCGTATCAGTGCGTTTTGCGGCAATTGGTCCCGCCGCGACCGTTTCGGAAACAGTTGCGATCGCGCCACCGGATCGGCCAGTCATTCAGGCATCAATGCGAATCTGAATTCTTCGGTTGCCAAATTTGGCAACGATCTCAGGTGGAGCATCGACGTCAAGTGGGAAAATCGACCACTTTCGACATTCCTTATCGGAGACTGCTCGACCACTTCACCGCTCTTCGCCGCTTTTCGCCACCTCCTTTCGACTCTTCAGGTATGAGCCGATATGAATGGCGATAACAAGGACAATCAGGCCGAAAATGATAGCTGCGATGGGGCGGTCAATAAAATCAAGCGGAGTCTTGACCCTGGCCATTGCCGATCGCAGCTTGGTCTCCATGATTCCCCCGAGTACCATGCCCAAAACGATCGGAACGACCGGAAGGTTCAAACGTTTCAGAATGAGACCGAAAATTCCGAATCCGGCAGCAATCGCACAGTCAGTCATGGAGTTCCGCAAGGAGTAGACCCCGACGAATCCCAGTGTCAGGATCACAATTCCCAGAAATCGGGTCGGAATTCGTACGACATGCAACAGTGTGCGCGTGGAAAACGCAAGAAACAGGAGCACGATGATGTTCAGTACGAGAAGCGCGAGATACAGTGCCAGCACAAAATCCATCTGACCGGCAAACAGTTGTGGTCCCGGAATCACATTGTGGATATAGAAAACCGACAGCATCATCGCCGTCAAAGCCTCACCGGGAATTCCCAGTGCAAGCAGAGGAATCATCGCAGCCCCCGGAACGGCATTGTTGGCCGCTTCAGACGCAATCAGGCCTTCCGGGGCGCCCTTGCCGAATTTTTCCGGTTCTTTGGAGGTCTTCTGCGCATAGGTGTATGAAAAGAACTGGGCGGTGAACTCTCCCACACCCGGAACCATTCCCATTCCCACTCCGAATGAGGAAGAGACCGCTGCCACCCGCTTGTAGCCCAGAAGTTCCTTCAATCCATCAAACAGCCCGCCTCTGACCTCTACGGGGTCTGGCCTCTCATCTTTCTGAACCAGCAACAAAAAAGCTTGCGAAAGTGCAAATAGTCCCAGCACGACAACGATCAGATCAAAACCGGAAGTGAGCCAGGACTGGTCAAACGTGTATCGGCGCGTGTACTTGATCGGCTCCAGGCCAACGGTATTGATGAATATGCCAAGGCATGCAAGCAGACCGGCAGCAAAGGTCTGCCCGCGGTGTGCCAATACGACCAGGACAATTCCAAACAACGCAGCCAGGAATATCTCCCGGCTCCCGAAGTGTGGTGCGACGAGTGCCAATAACTGAGCTAGAAACATCAGGCAGATGATTGAGAATATTCCACCGAAAAATGATGCGGAATAGGCCAGGGAAAGGGCGCGTTTGGGGTTGCCGCCTTTTGCAATCGGATAACCATCGTACGTGGTCAATGCGTTAACCGCGGTCCCGGGTGTATTGACCAGGATAGCGGGTATCGCACCACCGTACATGGAAGATCCGTAAATGCCCAGCAGCATCGTCAGACCAACAATCGGTTCCATTGCGAACGTGGCGGGCAGCAGGATTGCAATGGCGACAGCCGGCCCGACTCCGGGAATGGCGCCGATGACCACACCACCGATCGATCCGACCATCAGTGCCAGAAGTACATCCCAGCGAAGCAGAAGTTCCAGTGCAGATGTCAATAACTCCATTTCGCAGCCCTACATATACAGAATCATGAAATTGCGAATTGAGTCCGGAAGATGTTCGTAAAGCAGCGCACCTGGAATTTTCACGGAAAGAAATCCCTTGAAGACGACAACAATGACGACGCTGACCGCGCACGCCATCATGAAAGTGCCCTTGTCTCGATATCCGCTACGCCAGCTCAAGGCGCAGACAAATAGGATCGTGCACAATAAGTAACCAAAAATCGGAACAACCAGAACATAAGCCATAAACCATAAGGCGTACTCAAGCGACTTCGCCCATAGGATGGTTTCCCTGAGGTCCTCCTTGTCCCGATAGGAGAAAAACGAACCCAAAAAGTAGATCAGGGCAAACCCGGTCATTCCGATCAGGCTGACAGCCGGCCAGAATCGGGGTTGCGAGAAGAACTTGGTACCTTTGACCCAAGTTGTCTCGCTTCCGATTTGTGACAGGAGCAAAACCGCGACCACAAGCAAGAAAGACGCGAAATAGATGTCGCCGGGCGAACGACGGCGTTCAGAGCGTCGCATTGATGACTCAGCAGGCATCTTGAGGGGTGTGAGTTGCCGAATTCTGGCGGTAACTCACATCAGGCGACCATGCGGTCGCCTGATGTTGGAAATATCTATGTGTTATTCGAGATTGCCGAGCACTTCGATATCGCTTTCGATCTGGGCGTTCGCGGCTTCGGCGTCCTGCCAATAGACCAGTGCACCGGTTTCGTCAGCAATCTTTTGGGCTGCATCGGAGAGAACCACTTCCTTGGCAACCGCAGCAATCTTGTCCCGGGCGTCCTGAGGGGTATCCTTATGCACAAACAGACCGTTCCATAGCGCGACATTCAGATTCGGCGCGATTTCTCCGACGGTCGGAACATTCGGGGTCAGACCGATTCGTTCATTGCCGATCGACGCCAGAATCTTGAGCTTGTCCATGCAGGGCAGCACCAATTGCAGCGTCGTATTCATGACATCGACATCCCCTGACGCCAATGTATTGCAATCCAGCGCGTCAAAGGCTGCATCCGAACTGAAACTGAACCCCAGTTCCCTGGCCAGCGCCAGCGTGACCTGGGTCGGAATCAATGGCGCACCGAAATGTCCTAAAGCCACTTCATTGCTCTTTGCATGTTCCGCCAGTCCCTGCATGTCGTCATAAGGTGCATTCTCACCTGCGACAATGACAAATGGGTAAGTCAGAAAAATACCCAGCGGTTCAAAGGGGTTGGGATTCAATTCCGGTATGCCGATATTCGGACCGATGGTCGGAACCGCAATAATGAATGATCCGACTGTGTATCCATCTGCAGGTGCATTGGCCACCTCGATGGCGCCGGGGAATGGACCGCCGCCGCCACCGGGCTTGTTCACAACCGCGGCTGCCACGCCATGGGTCGCCTGGAATTGATCGGCGATCATCCGCGTGAGGACATCCTCAAGGTCGCCCGGAGGCCACGGGACAACAAACGAGACCGGTTTTTCAGGATACTCCGCTTGTGCGAACGGCACAAACAGGAACAGCCCGAGTATCATGACTTTCAAAATCTTCTTCATAATTCACTCACTTCCTAAGATCTAACGTACTAAATTGAATCAATGATCATGCCACCCGCGGTCCGGCCGGTCAAACCAGACATGAACCTGACCGGTACCGGTGGCATTCTCGTAATCGCTGAACATTCTTCCTTTTGCCCGGCATGCGTCTGCGCCAAGTGCGCCAACCATCATCAGATAGTGTCCGAACTTTCCCTCCGGCGCGTGTTTTCTATATTCATCCATATGGCTGATTACGGACTTGTGGTCACCGTGATGCCACCATTGCAATCTTTGTTCGTCTGCAGCTCGGGCTTGCGGTGAAATGACATTACATGGATCTGACGTTTCATGCTGTTCAAGTTCGTCCAACGGCCAGAAACGGTGGCTCATGCCGCCGCTCGCAAGCAGGACCACCCGTCGATCGGATGCGGCGATGGCGGCCGCAACACCCCTTCCCACAGCAAGAAAATTGCGATCCTGTGCGGTCTGACACACACCGATGGAAATCCACGCTTCGCCGCAATTGAGGTAGTGTGCGACGTTGATGGTGGGATAGTGAATGGGCAATACACTATCCTCACTTGCGTGGCAGCGAACACCTTGCGAATTGACGTGGTCACAAATCCCCCTCGCCAGATCCGGATCCCCTTTGAGATCGTAGGGAATCCTGGCCATCCCGCGAGGCAGTTCTTCAGAGGTGTAAAGACCCTTTCTTCTGGCATGGGCTGAAACGACAAATTCCACGGTCGTAAACCAGTGTGTATCGAATACCACAATGACATCCGGTCTGAGTTCATCGAGCACCTCAGTGCGCAGTCGTTGCAGTCCGGGAACCAGGCTGATTTCCTTGCCATCATTCATCGCCCGACGCATTTGTTCAGAAAACATGATCGTTGGCGCATGAGATACGAAACCAGCACCGACAACTTTTCCCATTCCCGCATCCCCTTTTCAGGTAAAGACCGACACAATCCTGGAGCGAATTTAACTTCGCCTCGCTCGTGCACAATAATACAATAATTTGCTAAAGGGCACGCTTTATCGGCAACCGTCCGGAATGGAAAATGAATGGATCCGACGCGAGAATCAACATTGACGGTGTTTCGGTGTCTCCGCACCACTTTATCGGTGGCAGACGAATTACGTCAGACAGCAGTTTCGAGGTGCGGTCACCGCTTGACTGGGACATGAAACTGGCTGATGTCTCTCGAGGTGATGAGACAACTGCACACCTTGCGGTTTCGGCCGCAGTTGAAGGTTACAGGCAATGGTCGGCAATGCAGCAGTCGGAGAGAAACGACATTCTGTTCACACTGGCAGACCTGATTGACGAGAACGCTGCACAGATTGCCAAAATCGAGTGTCTCGACATGGCGATGCTCCATGAGAGCCTGAGATTGAGGCTTGTTCCCAGAGGCGCCTTGAACTTTCGCAACTACGCCGAAATGGCTGCCGGGCACGAGGAGAGAAGCTGGAGTTCCAAAGGTACCATCAATCGGGTCATTCGCCAATCAGCCGGACCGGCTGTTGTCATTACGCCGTGGAACGCTCCATTCATGCTTTCCACCTGGAAGGTCGCACCGGCATTGGCCGCCGGAAACTCTGTGATCCTGAAACCCGCCGAATGGGCGCCCCTGTCAGCAAGCTTGCTTGCGGATATGATCAACGAGGCAGGATTCCCCGATGGTACTTTCAACATCGTTCAGGGGTTCGGCAATGAGGTGGGCGCTGCGCTGGTGTCCGACCCGAGGGTTCGTCGAATCTCATTTACCGGCTCCCCGGAAACCGGTCGCGCAATCGGTGTCGCCGCCGCTAAAAACCTGGTTCCGTTCACGGCTGAACTCGGCGGCAAGGGACCGCTGATCGTATTCGCTGATGCGGACATCGATGCGGCGGCCAAGAAGGCGTCAGCCCAGTTTGAGGACTCCGGTCAGGTTTGCCTGGCCGGTACAAGATTGCTGGTGGAAAAAACGATCAGATCCGAATTCATGGAAAGATTTGTTGACTACACCGCTCAGCACCGTTACGGCGACAGCCGGAATATCGAGACCACATTGAGCGCTGCAATACATCCGACTCATCTGCACAAGGTAGAGGGTTTCGTCCAAAGAGCCAGGGCCAATGGCGATCGAGTCATTTTCGGCGGCGAAAGATTCGAGGAGGGGAAGCTGTGGTACAAACCGACTTTGATTGAGCCGGACTCAAACGAATCCGAAGTCGTCCAAAGGGAGATATTCGGTCCGGTACTTACCATACAGACGTTCGACAGTGAAGATCAGGTGATCGCGCTCGCAAACAGTACAGAGTACGGCTTGTCCGGCATCATCTACACATCGGATGCGGCGCGTGCGACAAGGGTGGGACGTGCGGTAAGAGCCGGAACCGTTTGGGTGAACTCCTTTTTGGTGAGGGACCTGACGGCGCCATTTGGCGGCATCGGGATCAGTGGAATCGGTCGCGAGGGTGGAGACTATGCACTGGACTTTCACAGTGATCTGCAGACCTTGCAGATTCTACAAGGTTCAGTGCACTGAATTCGCGAGCCGCTCGACTCGCCCCGTTACTGATTGAAGGCAACCTCGAGCGACCCGAACGATCCTGCCATCTCAAGACGGACTGAACGGATGAAAAACCGACCGAACATAGTATTCATCATGTGTGATCAGTTAAGGCAGGATTATCTGTCGTGCTACGGTCACCGGACTCTTGAGACACCGAATATTGATTCATTGGCCCGCCGCGGCGTGCGTTTTGACAACGCATTTTGCCAATCACCCCTATGTGCGCCGTCACGCGCAAGCTTCTATACCGGCCGCTACCAGTCATCGCACGGGGTCTGCACCAATGATGATGCCACCCGACTGGGTGAATATATGCTGGGAGACTACCTTCGACCCTTGGGTTACCGCACTGCGGTGGTCGGGAAGACGCACAGTTACAAGAGCCAGGACGAGGTCTGGAAAAACGCAATCGACCCGGATTCGGATCTTGCACGAACTGCCGGCAGTGGCGGATTCGAGCCGTACGAACATCATGAAGGCTTGTATCCGGACCCGATTCTGCCCGAGAATCTCGGCTACGCAAGCTATCTGCATTCCGTCGGATATACCGACGACAATCCCTGGCAGACCCGGGCCAATAGCGGAATCGACGAGACCGGCACACTTCATTCGGGCTGGTCACTTCGAAGCTCAGTCTACCCGGCAGCGCTGGCCGAAGAATATTCCGAAACCGCGTTTACCACGACACGGGCGATCGAGTTCATTGAGGAAACCGATGACCGGCCATGGTGTCTGCACCTCAGTTACATCAAACCCCATTGGCCGATCATTGCGCCCGCCCCGTACCACAATCTGTTTCACGCCGATCAGGTTCAGGACGCTGTTCGAAGTGAATCGGAGCGCGAAAACCCTCACCCGGTGGTCGATGCGTTTGTGAAAGCCGAATACAGTCAGAATTATGCCAATGATGAGATACGCGACATCGTTCTGCCCGCCTATATGGGGCTGGTCAAGCAGGTCGATGATCACATCGGACGACTGATGGAATTTCTCAGGCAACAAAAACTGATCGATAACACCATGATTGTCTTTACCTCTGATCATGGAGATTATCTGGGTGACCACTGGCTGGGTGAAAAGGATCTGTTTCACACGCCGTCGGTCAAGATCCCATTGATTGTTGTTGACCCCGATCCGGGTGCGAACATCACGCGAAATACGGTGTGCAGTGAATTGGTTGGGGCGGTTGACGTTGTCCCCACACTGGTTGAGTTTGCAGCTGGCGAAGTCTGCCAGGAACGGGTTGAGGGGAACTCCCTGCTGCCTCTTCTGAGAGCGCCTGCTCCAGTTCAGGACTGGCGCGAATTCGCGATCAGCGAGATCGACTATTCGGACCGAGGTGCGCGTTATGTTCTAGGGCTCCATCATTACGAATGTCGTGCGACCATGGTTTGCAACTCGCACTGGAAGTACGTTTACTATCAGGGATTCCCCCATCAGCTGTTCGATCTTGAACAGGACCCGGATGAACTCAATGATCTGGGCGGGAATCCGAATCTTGCCTCGGTGACCCGACGCATGCAGGACGCATTGTTTGACTGGCAGTACTCGCTCAAGCGTCGGGTTGGAATGGACTACTGCCAGGCTCAGGGGCAGGGTCCAGAGCGGGACGAGGAATACGGAATCATCATCGGTCGGTGGTGAACCCGCCGCCGGATCAGTCCCCCGAACCTCGGGTGGTTTCCAGTCTAGATGTAGTGAATGTAGTAATCCCGAAGCTGTCGCTGATCCATATCAGCGGTACTTTCGAGTTCATATTCCTTGATCACCGCGAGATTTCCGACCAGCTCGGCACCGACTGCGTCGACGAGGTCTGTATCAGCCTTGAGTTCCGCAAGCGCTGCGCCCAGATCGTCCGGTACGCCTTGTGTCGCATCATGATTTTCCAGACAGTCAGCGGTCTCGGCAGGTGGCAGATCATAGCCCTTTTCATACCCCAGCCGGGCCGCTTGCAGCACAGTCGCCGTCGCAGTATAGGGATTGACCGCTCCGTCTGCCATGCGGTGCTCAATCCTGGCCTGGTCGCCTGTCTCACTGCTGATTCGAGTGGTCACACCGCGATGATCCTCACCCCAGTTGCGCCAGTATCCCGATAGACTGGCCGGTTGCAGGCGCATGTATGAATTGACTGTGGGAGCGAGCAATCCAGCCATTGCGCGATGATGATGCATCAGTCCCGCCACACAGCGTCGGCCGAGATCAGAGAGTTTGTCTGCGGCTCCCGCGTCACCGATTGCGTTGGTACCCTGAGCGTCCCACAAACTGAAATTGATGTGCACACCTGAACCACTGAGTTGCGGAATCGGCTTCGGCATGAAAGTCAGCAATACACCGTCCCTGATCGCAATCTCCCGAGCCATCAGTCTGAAAAGAAAAATATCGTCGGCGGCTGTCAGTGCATCGGCATACCGCAGTGTGAACTCGAACTGTGGTGAGTCGAATTCCGATGTAATCATTTCAAGTGGAAATCCGCAAACTTCAGCCTGATGAAAGATCCTGTCCGTCAATTCCAAAGGATCGATGAAAGGTCCGGTGCCGTAAACGAAGGCACCGGGTGTGTCATAGGGACTCCAATTGCCGTCGGCATCGCGAGTGAACGCATAGGCTTCGAGTTCAATACCGACCTTGACCTGGTAGCCGATCTCGTGCCATTGCCCGACTGTGTTTCTCAATAAGGTACGGCCATCCACGGCCAGACTGTTCCCACAACTGTCGAACTGGTCCGCAATGACAACGCTTTCGTCGCCCAGCCACCCCTTGCGCGCTTCGCTGGCATCATACCGGACAACCATATCCGGCAATCCTTCCAGCAGCATTGAACACGGCGCGGGCAATAATTCCTTGTCGTAGGCCAGGGCGTACACGCCCTGGCAGAATCTTGATTCTCCTGAAGCAAGATTTCCGGGCAGATATTTTCCTCGTGCCAGATTGAGATGATCACAAAACAGCACTCTCAGTTTCTTATCGTTCATCAGAGGTTTCCGTATGGGTTGGATAAAATGGTCAGTTCAAAGTCATCCTGACCGGCAATCGTTTTATGCCGCCGACGAAGTTCGACCGCACATACTCGATTTCGTCGACAAGTTCGATCGACTTGATGCGACTGACGAGTTCCTGCAACAGCACTCGCAGTTCCAGCCGCGCGAGCCACATGCCGAGACACACATGCGGGCCACCCTGACCAAACGCCATGTGCCGATTGGGCTGACGCTCAAGATTGACGTCAAACGGGTTGTCAAATCGGTTTTCGTCGCGGTTGGCGGACGCAAACCAATACACCACCTTGTCGCCTTCTTTCACTTTCTTCCCATGCAATTCGAAGTCTTGTGTTGCGGTTCGCCGAAAATGCATGGTCGGGGACGCCCAACGGATGAACTCCTCTGTCGCGGACGCCCATAACCGCTTGTCGGCGAGTTGCAGCTTGTGCAGCAGTTCCGGCTTCATTGCCAGGGCGTGCATGGTTGCTGACAGGGTATAGCGCGTTGTATCGTTTCCTGCTGACACCAGCAGGCAGAAAAAGTTACGAAATTCGGTATCACTGATGACTTCACCCCGCTCATTCGGCTGCAGTACCAGATTCAGCACGCCCTCACTGTCGATCTGTTCGGATGTTTCCTGCATCAGTTTCTTTGCGTAGCGGAAAAGTTCCGCTCCGGCAGGTGAGCGAAATGGCATGTACCGAAACTCATCGGTGTCGGTCTTGTCCAGCACAAAATTGGAGTATTCAGGGTCGGTGTTGGCGATCAGCTCATCGCCTTTCGTAACCAGCCAGTCCAGGTCTTGCGGCGGCAGCCCCAGAATTTGACCCAGCATGCGCATCGGCAATTGCCGGCTGATGTAAACCGCGGCATCAAATTCCTTGCGGGACAGAGCGCTTTCCAGGATATCCTCGCATAAACTGCGAATGACGCTCTCCGATCGATCGATCACTTTTTTGGAAAACGCCTCGCTTACGATCTTGCGTGTGACTGTGTGCTCCGGGGGATCGATTTCCTGAAAGGTCCGCCGGGCGAGATATTCTTCCCGGCTTTGGTCCTCCATGCGAATTCCCTGGGCGGAACTCAGCAATGACGGGTTTCGATTGTGTTGCAGGATGTCGTCGTAGCGGGTCATGGACCAGTAGTCCTTGTACTGCCCGCCGTCGCACCAGGCAAGCGGATCTTCCCGTCTCATTCTGGCAAAGGTATTGTGCGGCACGCCGTTCACAAAGGTATCGTGATCGGACAGGTCGGCGTAGCCATCGTCGGTTGGGTGCCAGATTGTCATGTCATGCCATGCCCGTTGCAACAATCCGTGATCTGAAGCTGATGATCAGTCAATCGCAGGAAGGTTGCGTCGTCGCAGCGTGGTACCGCTTCTCCAGGAGAATGCGATTTCCCGCCAATATCCGGCGATGTTCTCAATCGGTTGCAGTCGCGTCAGCTCTTCAACCGGGGACTCAAACAGCTGCAGATCGAAATTTCCCGTAAATGATCGTCCCACTTCGGCCTGATAGGCGCTCATCGTGACCAGCTCATCCAGGCTGTCTTCACCAACACCCTCAATTGACGGCATCCAGCGGTTGTGGAGCATCGGGTGACTGTTTACAAATCCCGCATGATCACATTCATCGGTAATCTCAAATGTTGCATGAATGAGCTTGTGGTCGTAGGCGCAGACACTTGCACCGAATCTGCCCCCGGGCTCAAGTCTGGGGCCCGCCCGCCCGACGGTAATCGGGCGAGACAGGTAAATTGATGCGAGCTTCTTGGGATACCCTTGATGATGTCCCCGAACCATCGCATAGTCAGAATCAACCCATATGTACACACAGCGCGAATAGGTTTTGCCCTGATACTTGCATCTGACAACAACAAACACCTCCATGTATTGGCTTCGCGCCGGGTCAAGAATTTCGCTGTAGTCATCCCGGCAGTTCTGCCAGTCGGCCCAGATCACCGCGACTGCATCGGGATTCTCGTCGGCAGGTTCCAGGTAATCGGGAAGCAATTCAGTGACGTTTTCGGGTTTCGTCAGGTATTCCAGTGTCAGCGTCGCACCCGAATAGTGCCAGGGAGTGTCCGGCACCAATGAGGACTTGCCGGTCGCGCTTCGGGGGAACATAAAACCTTTCAGGGACATCTCGATTGTTTCACACAGTCTGGTCAAGTCGGCATTGAGTTATTTTATTATGAGTTATTTTCCGGCTCGCAAAAACTGTCGGCAGTTGTTGTTTCCGCTGCGCCGTGAACGTTGTTCAGCGCATAACCTTGCCGTCCGGCAAGCTGGGCCGAATGTCACCGCAATGCAAAAGCCTCAGCATGATTTTACCGGTGACCCTCATCTGATTTGATGTGATAATGTGTACTATACGGCCCATTCAGGGTGTCAGCAAGGCTTGAGGGGAGAGTCATGAGCGAATTTCGTCGAATCCTATTGGCGGGTTATCCGACAGTTGTTGAGCGGTGCGGTGATGAGCTCATCGCGGGTGACGGTCGCACGATCAGCGTTGAGGACGCAGTTCATCTGGCGCCGGTTGAGCCTCGCAAGATCATCTGTGTGCATCTGAACTACAAAAGTCGTGTAGAGGAATACATGACCAGACTTCCGGCAACACCGACTTACTTTCATAAACCGGTTACCGCACTTTGTGGCCATAAGGCGGATGTTGTCAGGCCGAAGCGTTGTGAGTGGCTGAACTATGAGGGCGAGATCGCAATCGTCATCGGCCGGTATTGCCGAAACATCAGCCGATCCGACGCTTCACAATACATTGCGGGGTACGCGGTCGCCAATGATTATGGGCTGCACGATTTTCGCGATACCGATGCGGGTTCGATGCTGCGGGTGAAAGGAACAGATACCCTGTGTCCGGTTGGTCCGGGTTTGGTGACCGGCTGGGATTTTCGCGGCAAGCGAATCCGTACGATCGTCAATGGTGAAGTGAAACAGGATGGCAACACAGATGAGATGGAATGGGATATGCATTATCTCGTCGCTGACATTGCCAGAAACATCACATTGGAGCCGGGCGACCTGTTGCTGTCAGGCACTCCGGCCAATAGCCGTCCGGTGAAACCAGGCGATGTTGTCACGGTTGAGGTTGAGGGTCTCGGTGCGTTGACCAACACTATTGTGGAGGGGCCCGCTTCGATTCGGGACGATGTCGGGCACCAGCCGATGACAACCGAGGAGGTGGTCTCTACGGCAATGGGTGGAGATTGGGAGTTTCGCGGCATTCGCGCACCGCGAGGCCCGGGGGCCGCCCATTACAAGAGCAAACTGGATGGCGATTCGGATTGATGGTGTGATCCAATGCCTCCGAATCAGGTCATCCGAAAGTCATGCCTGACCGCTGAACTTTGATTGCCGCTGCAGCCGGGCAACTATGCCTATGAGCAGGTAATGCAGACAATCCGCGAGCTGGGACTCGGCATGTCTGTCGTTGAACAGCAGTTCCGTCGAACCGTGTTCAATATTGTCGGCCGCAATCAGGACGATCATGTCAAGAACATTGCGTTCTTGATGGATCAGTCTGGCAAGTGGCGTCTTTCGCCCGCTTGCGACGCGGTCTATGCATATAACCCGTCGGGTATTCAGACCCGCGATCATCAAATGAGCATTGTCGGCAACCGCAACAATTTCGAACTTGAGGATTTGCTCAGCTTTGCTGAATCTTTAGGACTGACGAGATCAACCGCTCGCGGTATCATTGCGCAAGTTGTATCAATTGTGACAGATTGGCCGCAATTCGCAAGGCAGGCCGGTATCGATGAAAAGATTATCGCGCGAGTTGGTCAGACTCTTCGAACAAAGCTGCGATGATTGCAGGCCCAGTCAGGCTTGGCCGGCTTTCCGCGCAATCGATCGGGCGCACAATGCGATTGATTGCGGCGGGCGACCGCATCTAGCGCCCGCCTGATTTCGCAGTTTAGCGCCATGGCGATCCGTTTCGCAGCATCCAATCAGCCGTCTCGCGTTCTGACAGGCGGTCTTATGATCATCGGCGCAATGTCCGTGATCGGTTTTGTTGACAACCTGATCCCCTTCATCCAGCAGGAAGCCGGATTATTTCAGTTTCAGGCATTTCGGTCGGCGATTTGCTGCACCATTATCGTGTTGTACTGCTTGATCAGAAAGCAAGGCCTGAGGCCCAAACGATACTGGGCAATCGCAGTCAGGGGGTTCTTGATGGCATGGGCCATCTTGCTCTACTTCGGTGCTTTGTCACTGATGCCGATCGCGGAGGCCGGTGCGACACTGTTCAGTGCACCGATCTTCGTGCTGGTGTTTTCGGTCATCGTATTTCGAATGAAGATAGGCGTGTGGCGCATCGTTGCTGTTGCCATCGGATTTACAGGTGTGCTGCTGGTGTTGAAACCAAGTCCTGACAATATTGGATTTCTGACCGTGTTGCCACTGCTGGCGGGAATTTTCTACGCTCTCGGCCAGCTTGCGACACGCCATCTTTGTTCAGAAGAGAATACAGCTGTTGTCATGATGGGTTTCTTTCTCATGATCGGATCGCTGAGTCTGCTGATGTTGGCAATTCTGCATGTACTTGAGTTGCCGCCTGAGGTGGTGGATAGCGCACCGTTTTTTCTGCAGCCGTGGGAGGTTCCGACCAAACAGTTTCTGTTTTTTGTCTTGATTCAGGCAATGGGATCTATCGTCGGTGTGATGGGGTTGGTCAGAGGCTATCAGATTGCAGAACCGACCTACGTTGGAATTTTTGAGTATAGCTTTCTGATCTTCGCGGGGTTCTGGGGATGGATGCTTTGGGGTCAGATACCGGATGCCGTGGCGTTTGTCGGTATCATAGCGATCGTAACGGCAGGGGTGATGATCGCATTGCGTTCGCGTCAGCAATGACCCAGCCTGCCGGGCCTCACCTAAAGACTCGACACGTTGCTGTGAGAGTGCTGCCTGTGCCCGGAGAACTTCTTGAGCACGGCTTGTGTCAAGCGGTGGAAAGGTAGCATTGTGCGTCCGGCGTTGCGGAAAATCGTCTCCGGTCCAGATATCCTGAACATTAAAATACGACTTGCAGCGGGCAATAGGCCCGCAAAGGCCGAGCGGTTCAATCCCCACAGGACTGTGCTGGCGAAACAGGAGCGAAATGAAGACAGTCACCGACTTTCCCCGCAAGACCACTGTAGTCGAAGGTGAATTCATTGCACTGTCGGATGGCGTTCAGCTGGCTGTCAAGATATGGATGCCTGAAGATGCAGCGCACGACCCGGTGCCTGCTATTGTCGAATATCTTCCCTATCGATATCAGGATGGAACCGCTGAACGCGATGCACTGACTCACCCTTATTTTGCAGGCCACGGATATGCATCGGTGCGAGTCGACATGCGTGGTACGGGCAATTCGACCGGCGTGCTGCTCGGTGAGTATCTCAAGCAGGAGCAGGACGATGCACTTGAGGTTATCGACTGGATTACAGACCAGCCGTGGTGTTCGGGACAAGTCGGGATTATCGGAATATCATGGGGCGGATTCAATGGTCTGCAGATTGCCGCCCGCAAGCCAGATGCCCTCAAGGCGATTGTGACGATCTGTTCAACGGACGATCGCTACGCCGACGATATCCACTTCATGGGCGGAGCCATGCTGACGGACAACATTGCATGGTCGACTTATATGTTTTCCATCAACACGACTCCGCCTGACCCTCTTGTGCACGGCGATGCATGGCGCGACATCTGGCATGAACGGCTCAAGGGCAGCGGTCTGTGGCTGTCCGATTGGCTGGCGCACCAACAGCGCGACGAGTTCTATCGTCATGGATCCGTGTGCGAGAATTACGACGACATCGATTGCGCGGTCTATGCGGTCGGTGGTTGGGCGGACGGGTATTCAAACTCGATATTTCGGTTGCTGTCGAATCTCAAGGCTCCGTGCAAGGGACTGATTGGTCCATGGGCGCACCTTTATCCTCATTTTGCAACGCCTGGACCCGCGATTGGATTTCTGCACGAATGTCTTCGCTGGTGGGATCACTGGCTGAAGGGAGGTGACACTGGAATCATGGACGAACCGCAGTTGCGTTGCTGGATGCAGGATTCCGTCCGTCCGCAAACCCATTACGATTACCGTCCAGGGCGTTGGATTGCCGAAAGTCAGTGGCCTTCGGACAATATCGAACAGAGGCTGTACCACCTGACCGGGGATGGCTTGTCCGGACAAGCGGGCAGCGAGCATGTGATGCGTATCTCATCGCCTCAGACTGCTGGTCGTGCAAGCGGTACGTGGTGTTCATACGGTGTTGATCCGGACGTGTCCGGCGATCAGAGGGCGGAAGCCGGGAGCAGTCTGAATTTTGACTCACTCGAACTCAGTGAAGAGCTTGAGATTCTCGGTGCGCCGGTTGTGAGACTGAAGTTCAATTCAAGCCAGCGCAACGCGTTGGCAGCTGTGTGCCTGAATGAGGTACTGGTTGACGGTTCGGTGACGCGTATCACCTACGGCATACTGAACCTGACACATCGCAATGGTCATCTTGATCCCGAAAACCTGATACCGGGCCAAGACTGCAGTGCCGTGATCCAAATGAACGAAATTGCGCATAAGTTTGCCGCCGGCAGCAAAATACGCTTGTCGCTGACGACCGCTTACTGGCCTGTGGTCTGGCCGTCACCGGTCAAATCCGAACTTGCGCTGCTTGTACCGGCTTGTACGCTCACTGTGCCGTTTCGACCTCGACAGGAAATCGACAATGGTCTTGCCGAGTTTGCCGAGCCGGAAGCCGCACCTGCTCTCAACAAGACTGTCCTTTCGGAGCCCGGAAGTGAGTTTACGGTGACCGAGAACATACAGACCGGAGATGTCACGCTGCGAAAATGGTTCGACGAGGGGATCATTGTCTACGATGACTATCCAGGCTGGACCGTTGCTTCCACACACGAGGAGTTTTTCTCGATTCATCCAGATGACCCCTGTTCAGCGAAGTGTGACATCACCTGGACCGAAAAGTTTTCCCGCGGCAATTGGGAAGTTTCAACCCGTACCAATACCATGGTGACGTCGACACCGAGTCATTTCCATCTGCAAGCAAGACTTGAGGCATGGGAAGGTGATGAGCTTGCGTACGAGCAGACCTGGAACCAGCAGTTCGAGCGCAAATTTGTCTGATCACAATTTGCAGCCAGTCCGGGTATTTCCCCGGCCCGGCCAGGAATCAGTCAGGTCGGATGCCGAAGATTGAATTCGTCATTCAAGATCAGCAGCGTGACAAATCCACATCCTCGCCACAAGTGATCCGATGGTGGAGTCGCATGTCGATATTACCGCCGCTGACCAGGGCGACGGTCGGACCTGTCGGTACGAACTTACGTGAAAGCAGTGCTGCTATTGCGACCGCACCGGCACCCTCGATGATTTGCCTGTCTTCCCAGTAGGCGTGCCGGATCGCCTGCGAGATTTCCTTTTCACTGACGAGTATCAACTCGTCTACCAGGGTTTGTACCGCTTCGAATGTGAAGTGATTGTCCAGTCCGATACCGCCACCCAATGCATCAGCGAGCGAGGGCAGTTCTTCGACTTCGATGGGTTTGCCGGCCTTGATGCTCTCGTACATCGCTGCGCCGTGTTCCATACTGACGCCAATCACCTGGATCTTCGAATTGATTGCCTTCAGGGCGATCGCAATGCCGGCGATCAGGCCTCCTCCGGAAACCGGGACCAAAACCGACTGGAGATTCTCAACCTGTTCTGCGAGTTCGAGGCCGATCGTGCCCTGGCCGGATATGACGTCGGATTGGTCGAATGGAGAAAGATAGGTCAGACCTTCCGACGCGACCAGTCTGTCTACTGTGATTTGGGCCTCATCCTGGGACTTGCCGATTATCCGAACCTCTGCACCAAGCGCCTTGATCGCGTCAATTTTGTTTTGCGGAACCAGTGAGGACATGCATACGATACAGTGCGCACCAACGGTCGATGAGGCATATGCGAGCCCGCGTCCATGATTGCCGGAAGACACGCAGACGATTCCCTTGCTGCGCTGGATGTCACTAAGTTTGCTGACTGCATGAATCGCACCGCGGATCTTGAAGCTGCCGATGCTCTGTTGATTCTCGAGTTTCAGGTAAACAGGGCAGTTCGAGTGTTGTGTAAGCGACGAGGACGAAATCAATCGCGTGTACTGACAGTCATCTGGAATGACTTCGCGGGCGGTCTCAATGTCGGAGAGTTTGATTGACATAACGTTGGTTCGAAGTGCTGCGACCGGTGTGACCGACCGAAAAATCAATCTGTCTGGATTTTCGACTGGTTGCCGATTATGAGCGTGCGTATTGTACAGGTCTTTGCCGGTTGACTTCACATTTGAAAACGCGGCCAAGGGGACATCGTCACATGTCCAATGCGCCAAAAAGTGAAATCGGCGGCTGGGGTTTCAGGTATACTTAATAGGTTTATAGAATGGGCGCGGGCTAATTGTCAGTGCGGTTGATAACTCGAAGGGCGACGTCATATACATGGTTGTCGCCGCGTTATTCCGGATTGCGTCGAATGAATAATAACCGCGTCGTGCCAGTCTGATCGAATATCAATCTGTGAATCAATTCGTATACCTGATTCGGAGTCCAAATGGAACATACCAGAGAACCAGAACTCAAAGACCTCATCATCAAGGGCAAGCGACAGGGATATCTTACCTACGAGGAGATCAATGATCATCTTCCCGACAGGCTGAGTGACGTCGAGCACGTTGAGTCCATTGTCAACATGCTCAACGAGATGGAAGTCCAGGTCCTTGACGCGCCACCGGATCCGGACAGCCTGATCCTGAATGCTGAGGAAAGCATGGATGAGGAAAACGTCGCCGAGGAAGCTGAAGAGGTGCTCAAGAGTGAATTCGGAAGCACGACCGATCCCGTTCGAATGTATATGAGGGAGATGGGTGCCATTGATCTTCTGACGCGGGATAAGGAAATCGAGTTGGCGAAGCGCATCCAGTCAGGATTGCAACAGGCAAAAGAAGCGCTGTCTACGTGTCCGCTCGTGTTCGATAGACTGATCACGATGTTTGATCGGATCGAAGGCGAGTCGATGCGAATTACCGAACTGTTCACAGGTTTCATCACTGATGTCAAGAAACCTGCAGTTTCCAATGATGATGAGGACGATGGAGTTGCCAACAACAACCTGCTCGAAATGAAAGAACGGGCGAGGAAGATTCGTACACACTACAGGAACCTGCAACGGGCGATTGCAACCGAGCCAGATGGCATCCGAAGCCGCAAGGCTGGCAAGTACCGCGGATATCTCGCGGTTCACTTCCTGGAGTTCAAATTCGTACGCAAGCAGTTGGATGACATGTTTGATTTGATTCACGAAACTGACCGGCAATTGAAGGAAAAAAGCAGGATGCTTGAGGAGATCTGTATCGGCAGGGTACGAATTCCCCGACAGAAGGTCATGGAAGTGGTGCAAGGGCAAGCTACACATCGCAACTTGTTTTCGCTGCTCAAGGCATTGTGCAACAAGGAGCAGGCGGAGCAGTTGGAGTGCTATCGGGAAGAAATCTCAGAGATCCGCAATCGCCTGAAAAAATTTGAGATGCGTCTCGGATTGTCGATAGGGGATTTCAAGGAAATTCGTCGTGAGGTTTCGATTGGCGAGACGCGGGCCAATCGGGCGAAGAAAGAAATGATCGAGGCGAATCTGCGCCTGGTCGTGTCGATTGCAAAAAAATACAACAACCGGGGCCTTGGTTTCCAGGATCTCATCCAGGAAGGCAATATCGGGTTGATGAAGGCGGTCGACAAGTTTGAGCACGAGCGGGGTTTCAAGTTCTCTACCTATGCGACATGGTGGATTCGTCAGGCGATCACCCGGGCCTGCGCTGACCAATCGCGAACCATACGGGTTCCGGTGCACATGACTCAGACTCTGAGTACCCTGACCAGAATTCAACGCGAAATCAGACAGGAGGAGGGCCGCGAGGCGACGGTAGAGGAACTTGCGCTGAGAATGGAAGTCAGCGAGGACAAGGTGCGAAAAGTTCTCAAAATCCCCAAAGAGCCCTTATCGATGGAGTCTCCGACCGGAGAGGATGAGGATTCACATGTCGGCGACTTCATAGAAGACAAGTCAGTGCGTGCACCTTTGGAAGTTGCGACAGAAGCAGGACTGCGGGCGGCGACCGATGCCGCGTTGAATTCCTTGTCCGATCGCGAGGCAAAAGTCCTTCGGATGCGATTTGGGATCGGCATGCCGACCGACCACACTTTGGAAGAAGTGGGGCAGCAGTTTGATGTGACTAGAGAAAGAATTCGTCAGATTGAGGCGAAAGCCATCCGTAAGTTGCGCCATCCGTCCAGGTCGGAAAATCTAAAACCGTTTATCGATTCGTAGTCCGGTCGGCTGAAAACTGCCCGGCCGCATTGCCGTGAGGCACTGAAGTTCCAATCTGCCCGGGATTCCAGAACCAATGGAAGTGGTCGCGGTGGTATCGCGAGGGTTCAAAGGCCTTCGTTACCTGCCTTTTCCGCTCGTCTCGCCCGCAGACTCGGCACAACGATCAGAAGGACCGCGATGGCAAGCAGCGCAAGCGTCATCGGTCGTTCCACAATGAACGCAGGTCCGTCATACAGCTGCATGGAGCGCGCGAAATTATCCTCAAGCATTGATCCGAGAATAAATCCGATCAAAACGGGTGCCAGCGGATACCCGGCCATCCGCAAGGCCGTCGCAACAACTCCCATACCAATCAGAATCAGCAATTCCGTAGCATTATTCTGACCGATATAGGCACCCATCAGGGTGAAAAACAAAATGAACGGGATCAGGTAATTGCGCGGAACACTGAGCACCTTGGCGATGTATGGAATGAGCGGCAGATTCAGGATCAGCAGTATGAAGTTGCCGAGATACATCGAGATGATCACGGCCCAAAAGATAGACGGGTTGTCGATCATCAATCTGGGACCGGGTGCGACATTCAGCGCGATCAGTGCCCCAAGCAGAATGGCAGTCGTTCCAGAACCTGGTATACCGAGAGTGAGCAGGGGAACGAATGAGCCGGTCACAGCCGCGTTGTTCGCGCACTCAGGGGCCGCAAGCCCCTTGATTGAGCCCTTTCCGAACTTCTTTTGCTCCTCCTTGCTGGCGATGTTTCGCTCAACTGCGTAGCCTAGAAACGACGATATGGTTGCACCGGCACCTGGCAGCACACCAATCAGAAATCCCTGAATCGATTGTCGGCCAATGACAGGGGCGATCATTTTGGCTTCCCGCTTCGATATCCTCAACCCCTTGATCTTGTCGGTACCCTTCCCGTTCTTCTGTGATCGCTTCGGATCCAGGATCAGAAAAACCGCTTCCGGCAAGGCAAACATTGCCATCGCCAGTGTGATAAATCCAAATCCGCTCTGCAGGTCCTGAATTCCCATCGTAAATCGCGGCAGGTTGAATAGCACACCTTCACCGACCGTAGCCATAATCAGTCCGAGCAGCGCCATCATCAGGGCTTTTGCAATTTGCCCGGACCCGGCAAAAGCTGCAATAGCGGATAGTCCGACCACCATGAGCGCAAAATATTCGGCGGAGTGGAACAGCAACGCGACGCTCACCAATGCGGGTGCAAATATCATCAGTAAGATTGCCCCGAATGTACCGCCTGCAAACGATGCAATCGCGGCAACGGTAAGCGCTTTTCCCGCCTGGCCCTGACTCGCGAGCGGAAACCCGTCAAAACTGGTCGCGACGGTCGCGGACACTCCCGGCGCGTTGATCAGAATCGATGAGGTTGAACCGCCGAAGATTGCTCCGTAGTACACACCGGCCAGCAATATCAGCGCTGCGGACGGGTCGCCGATCGTGATTGCAATCGGAATCATGATGGCGATGATTGACATCGGTCCAAGCCCCGGGAGCATTCCGATGAATGTACCGATCAGGCATCCGCCAATCACCATCAGGAGATTGATGGGTGAAAACACCGCTGACAGCCCCAGCAACATGCCTTCGATCATGACTCGAGACTCCTATAGGAACATGCTCGGGAACGGTCTCATGTAGACCCCCAGCACCCCATCCACAAGGTACCAGACAACGACACTGGCCAAGACCGCGATAAAACACATCACAAGCCACTTTCTCTCACCGAGAATCGCGGTGGCCGCTACGATGAACAGGGTAGTTGAAACCAAAAATCCGGCGGGGCGCAAGATCAGGGCGTAGACGGCCATGAGACTCAGCAACAAGACTGCCTGTCCCAATTTGTACTCGGTAAGCCTGCGATAGTCGATTTCTATTTTCGCGGTGCCGCGGGACTTCTCGAATCCCAGAACAATCCACAAGCTCACCGCAATGCCAAGTACGCTCAGGACTTTTGGAAATGTACTCGGCCAGATCGGATTGCGCTGCATGATGGGCGCCAATCCCTGATCCATGGTAAAAAACGCAGTGTATCCGTAAATGACACACACGACGAGGAAGATCAATGCAATGTAGCGGTCGAGTCCCATGTCAACCTGCCGAATAGGGTGATCACGCCCGCCTCAGGCGGGCGTGAATGCGGAATTTACCAACTCACAGAAATCCCAGCTTGCGCATCAGGTCGCCGATGACTGTTTCCTGATTCTCCAGGAACATGCGAAAGTCGTCGCCGGAATTATGGACGTTCACCCAGCCATTGCGGGCACGGACATCCCCCCACTCCTGTGTTTCGTACATTTTCGTCAATACGTCCTGGTACATTGCCAGGGTTGCGTCAGGCAGTCCGGGAGCCCCGAAAAACCCACGCCAGTTGACGAACATTGTATCGATGCCTTGTTCTTTCGTGGTTGGGGCGTCTTCATAGGCGCCGACCCGGGCATCCGACGTCACGCCGAGAATCTTGACTTCGCCGGCATTCGCAAGCGCGACGGCTTCCGAGAAGCCGGTGCTGAGTGCGGCGATCTCGCCGGACAGCAGTGCGGCCATTGCCTTGCCGCCTGCGTCATAGGCAACGTACTTGACGTTGGTGGAGTCCACACCCGCTGCTTCAAATACCATTGCGGCAACCAGATGGTCCATTCCACCCTGTACCGATCCGCCACCGATCGCGGTTCCGCGCGGGTCGGAGTTGTAGGTCGAAAGCAGGTCAGCCATGGAATTCAATGGGCTGTCCTTTGCCACAACCATCGCCGCGTAATCGCCAATGGTCCCGGCGATCAGCGTGAGGTCGCGAAAGTTATGTGGGAATACGCCTGTCAGGGAACGAATGACGATCGGAGTCGAGTTGACCATCATGGTCCCATGATTGCTGTCGGCATTTTCGATCAGAAAACCGATCGCCTTGCCGCCACCGCCGCCTGACATGTTTTCGTAACTTGCCTTCCCGACGAGACCCGAATTCGTCAGCGCCTCACCGGTACCTCGGGCAGTGCCATCCCAGCCGCCACCTGCGCCGCCAGGAATCAGAAAGTGAATACTGTCGACATCCTGACCCACTGCAGACAAACTGACGCCGCAGGACAATATTGCCCCGAAGATTACGGAAATCCAAGGCGATCTGATTCGATATTTACTCATAGTGAACCCCTCTTTGGTTTGAGTTTGCAAAGGCTTTCATTTTACTTTTAAAGCCAAAGGCATTCACTGTGAATGCGGACATTGTGATTGTGATGCTTTTCCCTGGCCGGGAAGTGAACACACCGGTCAGCTGTGACTTAAGTCACAGACTGAATCGTTACCGGTGAATCCGAACATTCGAATCGCTATTTTTTCGATTGCCGCAACTCACGTGCTCGATTTCGCATGGTTGCTTGCAGTTTGTCGTGGGATTGTGCGGTTCCGTCATGAAACGAACTGAAAAACTTATCGAAAGGAACTTCCAATCCACCGTAGTTGCAATGGATGTATCGATGATGCATCTGATGATGGAAGGTACCGAGTGACAGTATTTCCCGACCATTTTTCTCAATGGACTGATACCCGCAATGAGTCGTTGCGGCAGTCAGTGCGAAATACTGCATGTGGAACAGAAGGTGTATGGGGTGGGACAGAATGACCCAGTGAATCAGTGCGCTGCCGAGAAACAGAAGGTGTTCGATCGGATGCATGGACAACCCGGACCAGGGCCCGACATTGCTATTTCGATGGTGGACGTGATGAGCCAGCTGATAAAGCGGCTTCCAGTGCAGCAATCGGTGAATCAGATAGAAATAAATTGTTTCCCAGATTGGAACGAGGAAGAAAATTGCCACAAACCAAAGCGGATTTTGCGACCAGGACATGATTTCAATGTATCCGTTCGCAAACCCCCAGATAATCAGCGCTTCGTAACCGGTCCAGATACTGACACCGCTGACAATGGTCCAAAACATGTTGTCCAGCACTTGGTCTCCGAACAGGAAGGGCCGACCCTTGCCGAATGCTCTGCTGTGGAATCTAAACCTTTGTTTCTGAGCGCAAACAACGTAAAAGTAAAGGTGAAGACCACCCGCAACGATCAGCATCAGAATGAAGTTCCGCAACCACATCAGCGATACCCAGCCGAAACTGAAGTTTCTGGCAATCTCAAGCGATGGCTGAAAGTATGTCCATGAGATATACGCAGTCGCGACCAGTATGAGTTTTTCCGAAACAGGAAACCAGCGTCGCCAAAACCAATTGAGAACTTTCACAAGATCAAGCGGCCACTCGAACAAGGGCGAGACAGCCAGCGGAACGTCAGGTCGATAGTTCCACTGAGAAGAACTTCTGTCCTTGATTGGCGCTGCGGATAGGTTGGCGTCGGTATTCACTGGCTGCACTGCGGAGCAAGACTTACGTTAATCATACTCTGAAAAGCACATCAGGCAGACAGATATGGGCAACTTAATCAGCCAGCCTTAAGTTGGCTGGCTTCAGGGACAAGAGGAGGGGAGAATCGCGTTGAGATGCCGCCAAGCGACGAGAAGCGGTGATTTTCCACATAGAATCAGGTGGCCAGGGGCAGAATCGAACTGCCGACACGGGGATTTTCAGTCCCCTGCTCTACCGACTGAGCTACCTGGCCAGATACAGCAACAAAAGGCAATTTCCGGTTGGAAACTGTGTTGCAGGATTCTCTTTGACTTAGGGCGAAATCGCGCGACCAAGATTTGCATCTGAACAATGCCAAGAGTTCGCAAAATTATAGATTGAAGTCGAGGGAATCGCAACGGCGCATCCCGGTTTCATTGCAATACGCGATGTCAGGATTTTCTGAAGATGACAATGATGGCCGAGTTGACCCGCAAGAGCCATAGGGTTTTCGTCCGCGATCCCCAGGCTCGCGGGACCGGAATCAGGGAGATCGTGCCAGCCTTGACTCATTTTCGACCAATGATTCCGATGGCAAGCGCCGGTGTGCCAAATCAGGTGAATAAGGCGGCCCGACCGTTGCTGCCAAAATTGATGGGCGGTTTTATTGCTGCATTGAAATGACGAGGCGACCTTGGACGTCACCGCGCGCCAATCGTTCAAATGCGTCGTTGATTTTTGCAAACGGCAGGGATTCGACGACACTTTTGACCTTGCCGTCGCTTGCAAGCTGCATCAGTTGTCGCAGTTCTTGCCGGGTACCGTCAGCACTCCCATAAATTCTCAATCCAGATTCAATGACTTGTGAAGCGTTGAAACTAAGGTCGTGATGTGGAAGCGAAACGAGAACGAGCCGCGCCCGCGCCCTTGCACTTTCGATCATCTGTCGCCAACTGGTGACGGATGGCGCAAAATTGAAACTGGCATCGGCTCCGCCAAGCTCTCGAATCCGTTCGACAGTGTCGTCATCGGCGCACATGACGTAATCCGCCCCCAAGGCTTGGGCGAGCTTCAGTTTTTCCTCGGACAAATCAACAGCCACCACGGTCGCCCCGGCCAGTTTGGCAAATTGGATCGAATACAAACCCAATCCGCCAGTACCAAATATCACCGCGAGCTCACCGGGCCGAAGCATTGCCTTGCTGATCGCACTGTAGGCTGCGACTCCGGCACATAGCAGCGGTGCCGCTTCAACTGATTTCAAATTATCCGGGATGACTGTAACCCAGTCTGCTCGCAGGATTGCATACTCGGCAAAGCACCCGCTTGCATCAACACCGGTGCATAACACTTCGGCACAATGTGTCTCGTGCCCGGTCAGACACTCTCTGCATGTTGTACACGTTCCGTACACATACCCGATTCCAACCCGGGTGCCAACGGCAATTCCTGTCACGTTCTCGCCGACTTGCACCACTGTACCGATACCCTCGTGCCCAAGAGTTGTCGGCATCCCGCGGGGCAAGTCATGCTCACCAAGCCAGAAATGCACATCGGAGTGACAAAGTCCGCAGACTTCGGTTTTGATCAACACCTCGCCGGGTCCTGGCGCGACAATCGGCACTTGCTGAAATTCCAAAGGTTTTCTGACGTCAACCATTTTCGCGGTCGTCATATACTCAGTCATGATTCAATCTCAAGTCAGCGGCGAATCGGCACTCGCATTTTGTTCAACCTCGCGATGCAGATAAGCCATGATTTTACGCTTTAACTTTATGAAATGATCGTCAGTTACGACTTCGTAATGACGGGGACGCTCAAGTTCGACTGTGATGGAATCAATAATCGTCCCGGGTCTTTTTGACATCACGTATACCACATCACCAAGAAATAGAGCCTCATCGATGTCGTGAGTGATAAACAAGACGGTTTTCTGCTCGTTTTCCCACACGTCCAATAGCAGTCTCTGCATGATAGTGCGAGTCTGACTGTCGAGCGCGCCGAAAGGCTCGTCCATCAGCAGTACATCCGGGTCATTGGCCAATGCGCGGGCGATCGCCGCTCTTTGTTGCATGCCTCCTGACAACTGGTTCGAGTAGGCATCTTCGAAACCATTCAGACCAACAGCATTGATATAGTGGTCTACGCGTTGTGACCGTTCGCGAGCGGATAGTTTCTGCAACGAGAGCCCAAACTCGACATTTTTACGGACTGTCAGCCACGGAAACAGCGAATAATTCTGAAACACCATTCCGCGGTCTGCTCCAGGCTCAGTGATTAATTTCTTGTTGATATGGCAACTGCCTTGTGACACCTCCGTCAGTCCGGCCACCAGATTGAGCAGACTCGACTTGCCGCAGCCCGATGGCCCTACAATGACTGCGAATTGTTTCTCCGGGATTTCCAGTGACAAATTTTCAAGCGCAGTCACTTTCCCAACCCTCTGGGAGGAAAAGTGCAACGTAACGTCTTTGATCGATAGGTGATTCAAACTTCCAGCCTGCCTCGTCTAACGAATTACAGTCCACGGCAAGAACCAGATTTTTGCCATTTTAAAAGCCTGATCCGTAATCAGCCCAAGAATGCCTATGGTAAAGATGCCGACAAAAATCAACGCTGGATGAAGGCCTCGCATCGCTTGGAGAATCATGTAACCAAGTCCCGATGACGCTGCAACAAGTTCCGCGACAACCAAGAACGTCCACGCCCACCCCATGGTAACCCTGAGCGTATCCATTACGCCTGGCATTGTCGCAGGCAGCATCACCCTGGTAATCACCTGGCGACGGTTCGCTCCCAATGTGTAGGACACGTTGTAGAGGTCATCAGATACATTCGCCGACACATCAGCGCAAAGAACAATTTGCTGGAAAAAAGTACCCAGAAATATGACCGCGATTTTTTCCTCGATTCCGATTCCAATCCACAAGATCAAAAGCGGGATCAACGCAGTGACTGGGAGATATCGCATGAAATTGACGACCGGCTCGATTGCCGCCGCAACTATGCGAAAACTGCCCATGAATATTCCAAGCGGAACGGCGATAATCGAGGAAAGAAAGAAGGCGATGTAGATTTCAGCCAAGCTGACCTTCATGTGCTCAAACAATGAGCCATCTGAGACTACCTGAACGAAAGCCGACCAAACCTCGTCCGGGCGCGGAAGAAAAGTACTGCTGACCAGCTGAAGATAACTAAGCAAACACCACGTAAGCAGTATCGAACCTGCAACAGCAGTACTTATGCTAATTTCAATTGAGCGAGGAATCGATTTCTTGGGCGTAAAAAGCCGTTTCAATCTCTTCCCACCATCTCAGTCATAAAAACCAATTCAGTCAGTTCAAATAGTCAGTCGTCAGAACATCAGCCGAAGTCAATCCGTCAACCTGAACCTTGTCGAAATCGGACCAGATCGTAATTGCGTCACTGAGCGTCTTATGCAGTTGACCAGGTGCATCGGCTGATCCGAACATTTCCATGTTGCGATCCACGTCGAGATATTCGACACCGGTTACGACGGCCTTGAACTCCTCAGGGTCGGAGAGCCAGCCACCGACACCGTCCGCCATGATCTGAAACCCTTCATCGGGGTTGGTCTGAAGAAATTCAAGCGCACGTTGCCAGCCTCGGACAAATGCCTTGAGCTTGTCTCCATGGTTGTCGACAGTTTCCTGTGTGGCTGCCACGACATCAACGATCAATCCCGGAGTCTGGGAACTGTCAATCAATCTGTGCCCATGCTCTGTCTGTTCACCTTGTGTCAAATGCGGTTCCCAGGTCACCGCGGCATCGACACGGGCGGCGACGAAGGCGGCACCCGCATCAGTCGCAGTCATATTGACCATTTCAATGTCATTCTGCGTCAGTCCGGCATTCAGCAGCAATGCATTGATAAAAAATTGTGAAACTGAGCCCTCTTCGAATGCAACTTTGTGCCCCTTGAGTTCGGCGATTGACGTGATATCCTTGTTTGACACGACGCCATCACCACCGTTCGAATTGTCGACCGCGAGAAAATACCTCACCGGAATGTCTGGTTTCATATAGATTGGAAATTCGTCAGCCGTTGAAGCGACCAAATCAACCTGTCCAGCCATAAGCGCTCCCATCTTGAGCGGCGTGTTTTCCATAATTCTAAGTTCTACATCAACCCCTTCTTCGCTGAAGAAACCCTTGTCCCGGGCAATATAAAAGGGTCCGTACCCGACCCAGGTCGAGTGAGCGAGCGTCAGAGTCTCTGCTCGGAGCTCGACAGAAAATAGCATTACAGAAATTGACAGAATTACCGCTCCAAGTCTCTTAATCGTGTTCATAACGCACCTCACAAACGGTTAATTGCTACAACTTTGCTTGTAACTGTAACAGAAAAGACCCACAGGCAGTCGCTTTATTTCGCCCCGCCATCGTTTTCGGTGAATCCGTTTCCGGGAACTGATGTGGGAATCATTTGAGATCGCGGGCGAATCCAAAGTGAGCTTCAGCTCCCAATGACGGGCAGTATGCGAAAGCGATTCAATTCAAGGACACTGCTGTGCAATCCGCATCCGGACTGAAGTTCCTCAAGGTGCTGTGACCCGTGTCCTTGCAGCGATTATCCAATCACTCCATGGGTCACGAAGGCGGAACGTAACCCTGAGGTTTGTCGAAGTCACCGCCAAACAGGAATTTTTCCATCTGTTCCTTGAGGTATTGCCGGTGATCAGAGTTGCCCATACTGAGTCGTTTCTCATTGATCAGCATCGTCTGGTGCTCCAGCCACAATTGCCAGGCCTTGTGCGAAATTTGTGCCTGGATTCTGTTACCGAGTTCACCTGGAAGGGGCGGCATTGGCATGGCAGGCAGCTGCTCGCCCAGAAGTGCACATTTGACTGTTTCAGGCATGACAATTGATCAGTTTGGCCGGTTGAAGAACCTTAAGCTACGATTGAGACGAGTTTCTTGATTCGGGTTTTGGGCTTTGCGTTCATCAGTTGTCAGTTTCCACTTCGCATCACTGGCGCCTGACATCCGTCGCATCAGTATCCAGAAAGGGAACAGTCTTATTTTACCAATACCAATTCGCAAGGTTGAACCGCAAATATTCTAACCTCCATAGATTGCTGAGTGTAGTATATATTTACCGTTGTGTCGAACAAATTAAAATAATATTCCAATATAGTGTCAAATAGATGTAAATATAGTGTGTAATGACTGGCTGAAATTGTTATTATGTTCTATCATAAGTTGATCAAATTCTGGATGATGCAATGAATCGATGGTCTCAACATCTAGACGAAGTGAACGAAACCTATTTCGAACACATGGGCAATGCAATGTCATTTGCCCGGCACATGCTGGCAGGAGCGATCGCCTGTGCAATTCACGCGCTAGCGCCGAACCTTTTCGAATCATCCGGCAGCAGCCGGATTGCGTATTTACATGAGCGAATGCTCGTGACGCGAAGAAATAAACAGGGCAGTTGCGCCGTCTCCCCAGACTATGAATCCAATACCAATCAGTTGAATTAGAGGGTTTCACGAGGAACACAAACCGAACGGTCATAGGTATTGCCGCGTGTGAAGCCTCGGGTGCCATGATCGAATTCAGCGAACCGGGTGGCAGCTGTCTTCATGTACGCACAGGGTTGCCGCGTGTCTGCCCGTCTTCCAGATTTGTCAGCAAGGTCCGTACCGGAGCTGGAATTCCCATCGTCTTGGCCTCTGAAATGGCAAGCAGTGCCAAGTTGTCTGCCTGTGATATGTCACGTTCGGATTCAACCAGGTTTGCGGGTTGTGGTGTGATGACCAGCCGCAAGTGCGTAAAGTCATGAGTGATGCTGCGCCACGGTGAAGCGGTATTGACTCGTACCTTGAGCTGAGAGTGGCACCAGGACCTGACATCGCGGGAATTGCCCGAAAATTCGGGAAAACTCCATAAGTTTCCCCAGACCCCTTCGTCCGGCCGACGCTGCAGCAATACCCGGTTGGCGCCATCCGTAATGATCAGCATGGTCACGTACCTCACCTCGCGGCGCCTTGATGCTTTGCGTCGCGGCAAATGTTCCGTCAGATGCTGACAATGTGCGCAACATGATCGGCTGAGGGGGCAGATCGTACACTTCGGATTCTTTGGCGTGCATACTGTCGCGCCCAAGTCCATAATCAGTTGCGTGTATCTTTGAACGTCATGTTTCGGCGTGTGTTCCTCGGCAATTTGCCACAGACGTCGGGTACGGACGGACTCGGAGTCGTCATCCACGCAGTGGTAGCGGGCATAAACACGTTTGGCATTGCCATCCAGAATGGGTGTCCTCAATCCGTACGCCAGTGCGCAGATGGCACCAGCTGTTGACTTTCCTATGCCGGGCAGTGCAAGTACATCACGAAAGTTATTCGGAAACTTTCCGTGATGCTGATCTCGAATCGTCTTTGCCGCCGCATGAAGATTTCGGGCTCTGGTGTAATATCCAAGTCCCGCCCACAGACTCATGACATGGTCTGTCGAAGCATCGGCCAACGACCTTACGTCGGGAAACTCGTCCACAAACCTCTCAAAGTAGTCGACAACTGTCTTGGCCTGGGTCTGCTGCAGCATGACTTCGGAAATCCAGATACGGTAGGAATCGGTACTGAATGCCCAGGGTAACCCCCGGCCGGGCAACTCGCAGTTCCAGTCAAGCAGCATTCGGCTAAAATTACCGGAATCGGATGGGTCCTTGCTGAATTTGTCCATGGGTCATCAACTGCTTTACGGCTGCTACGCACGCAGATGAAAATTGTTACTTTCAACGCCAATGGCATCCGCTCGGCGGCAAGAAAAGGTTTCTATGACTGGTTGTCCGACAGTACGCCGGACATCGTCTGCATTCAGGAACTCAAGGCTCAGGAAGACCAGCTGACCGACGAACTTTTTCATCCGCCCGGTTATCAGGGATATTTTCATTATGCTGAGAAAAAAGGCTACAGCGGTACTGCCATTTATACCAGACAAAGCCCTTGCGACGTTTCCATCGGTCTGGGCTGGGATGACTTTGATTCTGAAGGACGTTGTGTACGGGTCGATTTTGAGGATCTGTCGATCCTGTCGATATATCTTCCGTCCGGAACCAGTTCCGATGATCGACAGAAGTTCAAGGAAGTGATCCTGGACCGCATTCAGCCACTGTTGCTCAAATTCCAGTCCGACAGCCGAGACTACATCATATGTGGCGACATGAATATCGCCCACAAGCCGGTTGATCTGAGAAACTGGAGAGGCAACCGGAAAAACTCTGGATTTTTACCGCAGGAGAGGTCATGGATGGATTGGCTTTTCGGTGCGGCAGGATTCGTAGACGCGTTCCGGGTGATTGACTCGCGCCCGGGACAGTACACGTGGTGGTCCAATCGAGGCGATGCCTATGCCAAGAACGTCGGTTGGCGGCTGGATTATCACATCCTGTCCAAACGTCTGAAAACTGCGATAGAGTCGGTGGAAGTCTATCGGGCGGTAAAGTTTTCCGATCACGCCCCTGTCACCGCAGAATTTGACTTCAGTCGCGCAAAATAAAGTCCCGCCGCAGTTTCAGCCGCACAAAGCAATGATCGGTGTGCGTTCGTCAAGCGTACCGGGCGCGGCGCACTGTCTGCAGTCACTTGACTGACTGCCCTGGACAGGTCCGATATCAGTCCGCGATGAACGGGTTTTGCTATGCCGCAGAAGCGGCCCCCGATACATCCCGGGCGACCATTCTTTCGACGACAAGGATGATGCCGATCACCGGCAAGCCAATCAGTGCTGTGATGACAAAGAATGTCCCATATCCGACACCATCAACAATCGTACCGGAATATCCGGCGACAAGTTTTGGAAACAGCAGCATGATTGAGGTGAATATCGCATATTGCATCGCAGTGAATCGCACGTTGGTCAGACTGGAAAGATAGGATACAAATGCAGCCGATGCCACACCTGCACTCAGGCTGTCAACCACAACGACAAAAAGAAGCATCAGATCGACAGGATTGTTGGCCAGCGCCAAGAACATCAGATTGGACGCCGGCGCCAGGACCGCGCCAAGCAGCAATGTTCTCAGCACACCGAATCGCAAAGCCAGAATGCCGCCAAGCAACCCGCCGGCAAGTGACGCCATCAGTCCCCAGAACTTCGAATAGTTTGCGATCTGGGTTTTTGTGAAACCCATGTCGAGATAAAAGACGTTTGCAATGATTCCCAGCACGATATCGGATATTCGATAGGTGCCGACAAGCACGAGAATGATCAGTGCCAGACGCCCATATCGAACGAAGAAGTCCGTAACGGGCGCAACATAGGTTTCCTGTACATGGGAGAAATTGACGACACGCATGCGGATCAGCAACCATGCCACAACCCCCGCCAGGCCAATGCAGAATACCATCCGAATTGATTCAAGTATCAGGCGGGCTGTGGTGGAATTGACGAAACTGTAATGCTCGACGACTGCCGCCCTGACGGACTTGACCAGGTCGCCGGTCGTCAAAAACCCGATTACAAAAGCAGCGACTGCCAGCGCAAAGACGGCGAAGAAACGCAGATAGTCCGAAGTGCCGGAGAATGATGTCGAGGATTCATCAGTCTTTGGTTCCGGATTGACCAAGGTTGTGATCAGCCCGACAATCATGAAACATGCCATGATCTGATAGACCGTGGACCAGGCGCGAAAACTGTAATCCCCGCCGCCGATAAAATCTGCGATCCAAAGCGCTCCGGCACCTGCGACCAGCATCCCGATCCTGTAACCCACGATATATGTGGCAGCCAGCATCGCCTGCAGATCAGGAGGTGCCGACTCGATACGATATGCATCAATCACGATGTCTTGGGTCGCTGAGGAAAACCCGATGCAGACTGCGCCGATCACAGTCAGGACAAGCAGGTCCGCCTGCGGATCGAAAAATGAGGTCCACAACAGACTTGCGAACACCGCGATCTGCGAAATCAGCAACCAGGAACGCCTGCGCCCCAGTTTTCGAGTCAGGTACGGCAGCGGCATGCGATCAACGATGGGTGCCCAGACAAACTTGAAGGAATATCCAAGCGCCGCCCAGCTGAGGAACGTCACGGTTGCCCGTTCAATGCCAGCTTCCCGCAACCAGACGGAAAGGGTGCCGAACACAAGCAGCAGCGGAAGTCCCGCAGAGAATCCCAAGAACAGCATGCATACCGCACGCGGATGCGTGAGTCCCCTGACAGACTCGATCCAGTTGCGTTGAGTCTGCCGTGAACCGGCGGTCTTCGCGGATTGCGCGGAAACGTCAGGATTATTCATGAGATTTCGACTCCGGCAAGGTGAGTATTCACGAATTCAGCAACCTGTACCCCATGACCTCAATGGAGCCGACGCCAATCCAACTGACAACTTCAAGTGCCAGCAATATCAGGATCGGGGTGAAATCCAAAGCGCCGAATGGTGGAATGAATCGCCTGGCAAAGCTCATCAGCGGCTCTGTAGTGGTAAAGATCAATCTTTGGATGCTTCGCGTTCCGATAGGCACCCAGCTCATGACGACCCGGATCAGGATGACGATGATCATGACATTGATCGCACGCT
The DNA here is from genome assembly GCA_028820695.1 of Acidiferrobacterales bacterium. Lineage (NCBI taxonomy): Bacteria > Pseudomonadati > Pseudomonadota > Gammaproteobacteria > Acidiferrobacterales > Acidiferrobacterales bacterium. Next base: position 60,681 of record JAPPIB010000013.1, read on the forward strand.
CCAGGACGATCGCAATTGTGAGAACCGAAGTTGCCGGGATATCCAATCCAATTCCATTGGATTGCATCCACACAAAGCGTTCCGCGAACGCGACCAGCAATGCAAGAACAAGCGGCGACAGGGAGTCCGAGCCTCGAACCCTGGGCACGAATACTCGCAGCAACTTGATAGGCAGTGCGGTGACGCGGTGGATAAACTGCGAAATCGGATTATGGAAATCGGAATCCAGATACTGCATCAAAGCGCGCAGAATCGCAATGAATCCGTAGATCAGCAATATCGGGTAGATCAGTTGAAGCGATAGTGGAATCTGCATTCGATTACCAGGTCAGACAACGTGTTTTGACATTTCAGCCGCACGGTTCCTGGCTGCTTCAATTGCCTGAATGAACCTATCCTTGACCTGCGCTGACTCAAGCACGTTCAGCGCGGCTTCAGTTGTACCGCCCGGCGAGGTGACTTTCCTTCTGAGCGTGGCGGGCGAATCGTCGCCTTGCCCGGCCAGCAAAGCGGAACCCATCGCGGTCTCGATCGCAAGCAGCTTCGCATCTTCGGGCTGAAGACCAAGGTTTTCGGCACCTGCCTGAACAGCTTCGATCAGGTAGAAGAAATAGGCCGGTCCGCTTCCCGAAACTGCGGTGACTGCGTCAAGTTGGCTCTCCTCGCTCACCCATACCGTTTTTCCGACTGCAGAAAGAATCGATTCAGTGTACTGTTTTTGCTCCGGCGATACCCGTTCGTTCGCGTACAGTGCTGAAATACCTTTCTGGATCAGCGCAGGGGTATTGGGCATGACTCGGATGATGGCGTAGTCCCCGCCTGACCATTCGGCTATGCTGTCGGTGGTGATGCCGGCGGCAATGGAAATCAGCAACGGACGGCGTTGCCGCAACGCTTGCCGGGCATCCTCAAGCGCCTGCCTCATAACTTGTGGCTTGACTGCGAGAATCACACTGGCACAGTTTGCGATGACTTCGCTGTTGTCGGCAGTTGCCGACACCCGAAAGTGATCGGATAGGTACTGTCGCGCTTGTGCGACCGGGTCGGAGACCATGATGGATGATCGGTCGAATTCATTGGACAGCAACCCACCGATCAGGCTGCGGGCCATATTGCCACCGCCTACAAATCCTATAGTTTTCGACAATTCAGGTTTCCGGGATAGGCTTGACACGGGATGATTCTTGAAATCACATCAGGAGTCCAATATTTTACCCGCACTCAGCAAGGCAACTTGCAGGTTTTTGTTGTCTAATGTCCATCACAATCCCATGTAAATGATGCCAGACCGGTCCGTATGTGAGTGTGCGAAAACCATGAACCCCGCAAATATCCGCGTCAAGTCCGCTCTGGCGCAAATGAATATTCCATGCGAGATTACCATTGTTGAGCATGACACCCGCACTTCAGCGCAGGCGGCTGAGACTTTGGGGTGTTCGATTGCGCAGATCGCCAAGTCGCTGATCTTCACAGCCGGTGACGGTGATGCCGTACTGGCTGTAACCAGCGGTGCCAATCGGGTGTGCACAGATCTGCTGGCGGATCTGGTCGGCCAGCCGATCGGCAAGGCCAATGCTGAATTTGTTCGTCATACGACAGGTTTTGTCATTGGCGGCGTGGCGCCGGCTGGTCTTGCCCATCCCGTTCGGACAGTCTTTGATCGGGACCTTTTTGTGCACGAAACCGTGTGGGCGGCTGCCGGCACCCCCAACAGCCTGTTTCCGATATCAAGAAAGAATCTGCGTGTGTTGGCCGGCGACAGGATCCGCAATTTCACGCAACCGCTGGTTTAGCTCACAACGAGCTTCCCGCCGCTGAAGGTATGGGTTACCCTGCCTCGCATCCGGGTTCCGGCAAAAGGCGTGTTCCGTCCTCCGCTCAGCATATCGTCAGGATTGACTGTCCAGGTCCGCTCTGGATCAAAAATACAGATGTCAGCTGCCGACCCAGGTGTCAGGGAGCCGGTTTCAATTCCCAGAACTGCGGCGGGATTGCAGGTGAGACAGGCAATCGCCTCAGTGAGGCTGATCGCTCCTTCGTCCACCAGCTTCAAGGTGAGCGGCAACAAAGTTTCAAGTCCCGATATGCCAGCAGCCGTCTGAACAAACGGAGCCAGTTTGTCATCAATCCGACAGGGTCGGTGATCCGAGCAGATGACAGAGATTGATCCGTCCCTCAAACCTTGTCTCAATCCGCTGCGATCATCTTCGCTGCGCAACGGCGGCTGCACGTGGCACATGGTATCGAATCCCTCGACGTCGAATTCCGTGAGCAGCAGATTGTGAACGGCTACATCGGCACTGACGTTCAGTCCCCTTCGTTTCGACTCCGCAATCATGCTGACGGATCGGGCGCAGGAGATCTGGCTGAAATGTGCCCGCACACCTGTTGTCTCGACCAGGGCAAGGTCTCTCGCGACGGCGACGGTCTCTGCGGCCTCCGGTACTGCTGGCAACCCTAGGCGCGTACTGATCTCTCCCTCGTGTACACATCCATTGCCGGCCAGCCAGGGATCGAACGAATGAATGAATACCGTGATGTCAAACGTTGATGCATACTGCATCGCCCGTCGCATCAGCAAGGTGCTGCGAACGGGTGAGCGCGCATTGCTCACCCCGACACAGCCAGCGGCCTTCAGGGCTGCCATCTCTGTCAGAGTCTCGCCTTGAAGCCCGATGGTCAGCGCTCCCAAAGGCAGGATATTCGGACCCGACTGCTGTTCCATATTGGTACGAATCATATGCGCCATCGCCGGCGTGTCGACGACCGGCTGGGTGTCAGGTTGAATGCAGGCAGTGGTGATGCCACCGGACAGGGCGGCTTTGGACTCGGTTTGCAGTGTCGATGACTGACTTGAGCCGCGTTCGCCCATCTTTGCGTTAAGGTCGATCAGGCCGGGACAGACGATCAGTCCGGACGCATCGATTTCACGGTCAAATGAAAGACTGGAAGCCTCGGAAGGGTCAGCAACCCGATGATTCCTGACAAAAACATCACCAACCGAGTCGACGCCATTGGCAGGGTCGATCACCCGACCGTTTCGTATCGCAGTGGTTTTCATGATGCCGATTCCGGCTTCTTGCCAGTGCCGCCCATGATTTTTGCAATGACCGCCATTCTGACGGCGATGCCGTTGGAGACTTGGGAGAGAATGACCGAGCGTGAACCGTCGGCGACGGATGATGCGATTTCAAGACCCCGATTGATCGGGCCTGGATGCATGACGATCGCGTCCGGTTTCGCCAGTTTCAGTTTTTCTTCGGTCAGACCGTAACACTGATAATATTCCCTCGGGCTTGGGACCAACTGACCCTCCATACGCTCCATCTGCAGTCGCAACATCACGACCACATCAACATCCTTGAGCCCCCTGGCCATATCCGTATAGACCTGGACACCCATCTTTTCCACGCCGGTTGGAATCAGCGTCTTGGGGGCTACGATTCTCACCTCGCCGGCACCGAGCACATTCAGTGCGGTTATCTCCGAGCGAGCAACCCTGGAATGGAGAATATCTCCGACCACCGCAACGGTGATGTTCTCGAAGGAATGTTTATGCTGGCGGATCGTCAGCATATCCAGCAAAGCCTGAGTAGGGTGCGAATAGCGTCCATCACCCGCGTTGATGATATGGACGTGAGGGGGGACATGTTTGGCGATAAGATTGGCTGCACCGCTGTTTTTGTGCCGGACGATAAAAGTATCCGTATGCATGGCCTGCAGGGTCTTTACTGTGTCCAGAATCGTTTCCCCCTTGACAGTCGACATGCTGTCCGACTGCAGATTGATGACGTCGGCTGACAGTCGTTTGGCTGCAATCTCGAATGTTGTTCGGGTTCGGGTGCTCGGTTCAAAGAAAAGATTGACGACAGTCTTGCCTCGAAGCAGGGGAACCTTCTTGCTGCCACGCGCGGCGAAGTCGATATAGGATTCCGCCAGTTCAAGGATATTCTCAATGAGTTCCCGGGGCAGGGCCTGGATCGAAATGAAATGCCTCAGTTGTCCGTCGGAGTCGATTTGCAGGTCTTGAGGCATTGGGTGTGAGTTCAATGATGATTCGAGTCGGAATAGATGAGCCGGCCTGACGGGGATATTTTAACGAACTGATTGTTTTTCAGTGACATTGTGTGCCCTACGACATCCGCACCCAGGGGCAGTTCCCGGTTACCCTTGTCCAGCAGAACTGCCAATTTGACCGAAGCAGGCCGTCCCCAGGAAAAAAGTTCGTTCAGTGCTGCACGCACGGTTCGTCCGGTATTCAGGACATCATCGACCAGAATGATGTTCCGGTCGTCGATCGGTTCCGGCAAGTAGGACTCATGCACTTTGGGATTCAAGTCGACCCGGCTGAAATCATCCCGATAGAACGAAATATCGATTGCGCCCAGCGGTTCATTGATCTTGAGTTTCTGGTGCAGGTGCTCAGCGATCCATACCCCGCCGGTCTGGATTGCCACTAGCATTGGTTCGGCAATCAGCAGGGCATCCAATGACTCAGCCATTGAATCAAGGATTTGTTCAACAGGCAGTTGTTCGGGTTGAGCGTCGTTCATTTCCTGCAGACTCACATGTGCATGCAGGTTAGATTATACGTATTCAACGCACGGCTGGCTGAGAACAGAATCGGTTTTCCAGGGCGACTCGCCTTGAAAAATACTTTTCGTAGCACGGGGTGGATCAAACGCGGAAATCATGACCGTCTAAATGGCGTCGAGCCGCCGCAATGCTTGTCGAACGAAATTCCCTGAATGATTCTCACTTCCATCGACCAGTATCTTCACCCAGCTGTTCACCCATTCCACTTGATTGAGTTTCACCTCGGCTGCCACGGCCAGTTCGCGTGCCTTCACGACATCAGTAGTGCTGACTTCGTAACCATAGCCGCAATTCAGTCAATGAAGTGCAATTAAAGCTGAACGCAGCATTTTCGTTGGAGCGTAATTCCGCTGCTCTGCGTAGCGGATTATCGCATCACTGAACGTCTGTGGACAGGGGGGTCCGGTAGATTTGATGATGGCCGGAGTGATCTGGGCTATTTTTACCGTTTGATCCGGATTGTTGGGCCTCTGAGGCCAATCGCACCCGCGCCGAACTCTTCGCACAAGCGGAAATAAACAGATTGGATATAGTCAGCCCCTGCAAGGGGCCAAGTCAAGCTGCCAGTAACACCAGTTGTAAGTAGCGGTTTTATGTTGCATGTAACTTAAAACCGCTACTTACAAGCACGGCATTTTAAGCATGAAATATGTCGAAAAAGAGGCGAAAAGAGGCAGATTACGGCTAAAATTAAGCCAAAATCACAATGTGATACCCTCAAAAGAGAGCCAGAACGTTAAACTTCCGTTAAAGCCGATAAAATCTGTTCTTCCGAAAATGTGTCGAGTCCAATTTGCTGCTCTGCCAACCATTCGCTGAATCGGGCAATGTGACGCGATATGCAATAAACAGTTGCCGGTGCATACTGTTGTGCTCGTAATGCCTCAGCAAATTGGGACAAATGTGAAGCGAACGGTCCAATTGCTGGCCGTCGAAACGTAATTTGATCATAATTCCGATTACTCATAATATAGCTCCTGCCCATAAATGGGCTGTGATTGAAGCCTATACTATGTCGTCATCGATTTGATTTTTTTTAATTAAATTAGGATGTTAATAAATTACGCTACATAGTTCGGTTGGCGAGATAGGCCCCACTGAACTAAGCTGCGTTCCGCAGCAGTTTTTCATACCCTGCCTATTTCTTCGGT
>JAPPIB010000014.1 GCA_028820695.1 Acidiferrobacterales bacterium
TGCACAGTTGTATCGCACCGGCAATCGACTTTCACACATAAGTCAATCGAATCAGGCTGTTACTTGCGACTCATGTTCCTCGAATCCACTGGAATCGCGTGTGCATCCGCGTAAATTCGGGTCTTTTTGGGGCCTTGCTGCGGGATTTAAAGTGTCACTTCAAAATATTGCAACATTATGCAGGAATCTCGCTATGTCCTGCGATGATCTGATATGTAGTGAACGAGAAAACTTGTCGCGATCTGTGTAGTGATAGGTTACAATACACACGTGATACTCGGATTCCGTCACAGCGGCCTCAGACGACTATTTGAAAAAAATGACTCAAGGCGAATCACACCGAATCACAGAGCCAAGATCAAACGTATTCTCGCTCGTCTCGACGATGCGTCACATGCACGGGATATGAATCTTCCAGGATTCGAACTTCATCGACTAACTGGGGATTTAGCTGGTTTTTGGGCTGTCAAAGTATCGAGGAACTGGCGAGTTATATTTCGATTCGAAGGCCAACATGTCCGAGATGTCAACTTAATCGACTATCACTAGGAGAAATGCGCAATGCCGATGAAAGATCCCCCTCATCCTGGTCTGTCTGTGCGACTTGACTGTCTTGAGCCTCTAGGTCTCAGCGTTACAGAGGCAGCACGACAGCTTGGCGTAAGCCGAAAACAACTTTCAGATATCGTGAACTGTCGGGCTGGAATCACACCTCGGATGGCGATTCGTCTTGACAAGGCGTTTGGCGGTGGCGCGGAAACGTGGTACAGACTCCATACCAGTTATGAAATGGCTCAGGCATTGAAGAATGCCGATCAGATAAAGGTCAATCGATTATCGTCGGTAACGTGATTGTCAATCACTGCAATTAATCTGCGAACGGGCGACATGTTGTCCCAACGTTTCGAGGTATAGAATTTGAACTAAGCCGTTGCGCGGCAGTATAACTACACGGCCTTCATCGGTCAAAAGAACACTTCAGAATATTTTTCCACTAGCGGGCCGAAATCACCTACACAATAAGCGAATATTGTCTTGAACGTGGGAAAGAATTACGGTCTCTCGCAAGACCGATGATGATCATATGAGGACATTGCCGCGCAGCGGCTTAATTCAACATTTAGTTCTTTCAGCCGGTACCTACAAGGAGTTATTTCGCGAACACTCCGAGAACTGGGTGTAAAGATTCGACTATCGTGAGGCTGGATCGGGAGGGGGTATGACGTGGGACGCGGGCGTACAAACCTTCCAGTTGTGCGGCAGTTTCATGCGCAACAGACACGGCAGACTGTCAGCCACGGCATCGATCATCATCCACACCGCGTAGGCACCAAAATGTTGAATTTGATATTTGTGCTGAATTTGGTGTTAACGCTATGGCCATAGGGAATTTTCGACAAGCGATTGCTGCAACCTGTGAACAGGCATCACGTCGACACCATCCTCAGTCCGAAAAGAACGCTTTCCACAGTAGACCAATATGCGCCTTGTAATTCCGGGAAGTTCCGCGAGTGCACGCAGCCCCTTTAGCATGCCGGTATAGTAGCGTGGCTGCGATTTGACTTCAATTGCCACGATCTCACGACCTCGACGTAGCAGGAAGTCAACCTCTGTGCGATTTGCCGGGTGAGGTGCCCAGTAGTACAGATCGTCGAATAGTTCACAATCCTCTGCGTATGCTCGCAGAAGATGCAATATCCAGCCTTCCAATAGCATACCGCGCTCTTCAGGCGAGATCGGTCCGTGCAGTTTCTTCATCGCCCGCACCAGACCAGAATCTATCCAGTAGAGTTTCGGATGCTTCCGCTCCCGCAAGCGTAGCCGAGAATCGTAAGCTGGAAGCCTGAACACAAGCAACGTGTCTTCAAGAATATCCAGGTATCCCTGTACGGTCGTCCGTGCAACACCACATTCGCGTGCGATGCCGGCTATGTTGATAACTTGGCCATGATAAAGAGCAGCGATCGGCAAAAAACGTGCAAACCCAGGAAGATTTCGAACCAGTGCTTCCGCCCTGATTTCCTCTTGAAGATAGAGCCTGACATAGCTCTCAAGAACTTTGCGCTGTTCCTCCGAAACCCAGACCAAGGGTATAGTTCCAGTATCAAGCGCGACTTCCAAGTCGAAATCGTCACCGAGTTCGCTCGGCGTCAGGGGATGCATCGTTTTGTGCAACGCCCTACCGGCTAGCAGGTTCACACCGGATGACTTCAGTTTGCGTGCACTTGATCCAAGTAGTGCGAACTTTAGGTCTTGGTTTTCTATGTGCCGATGCACTTCATTCAACAGATTGGGTAGACGTTGAATCTCATCAACGATCACCCAACTGCCAGGCTGGCATGACTGAAGATCGGCGGCAAACAGGGACGGATCGGAAAGATAATCCTGGTACCGGACTTCGTCGAGAAGATCAATATGCAACGCGTCAGGAAACCGTTCCCGTGCCCATGTACTCTTTCCAACCCCTCGAACGCCAAGTAGGAAAAAACTTTGCCGGTACGGTCGAGTCAGTCGCTGATATACAGAATTTGACACTATGTCGTCATTTAACGCAGATATATGACATTATATTATCAGAAGGATAACCTTGTTTCGGATTATTCCAAAGCTGCGGAGCGACTTGAATTGAGCTTCAGAGGCCTTCCAGGAACTGTGGTATGAGACGCCTGTTTCCGAACAGGTGCAGAAATTTCGGGGCAAAATCGTGATATTTCGAAGCGACACTTTAAATCCCTCAGCAAGGGTCAAAAATGACCCGAAATTACGCTCATTCGCACGCGAATCCGGTTGAATTGAGGAGCATGAGTCGGAAGTAACAGGCTGATTCGATTGACTTATGTGTGACAGTTGGACGCCAGTCCGATACAACTGTGCATACCCTCAGTTGTACTTGCGGAAGCAAACTGGTATGGCTCGATCCGCGCCGGCTGGCAATCTCACGGCGACAAAAAGGGTATAGAGAACTTTGGATCGCGCTGGGGAATCAGTGGCAGCAGCGAGGCGGCCGAAGGGCTTACCGCAGTCTATAAGTTCGAGACAAGAATCGCAGACGGGGAACCCGCTCAATCCACTAATCAGCGTTATGTCGGTCTTTCGGGCGGATTTGGAAACATCACACTTGGTAAGTTGAACAATGCGTCTGCGAATCATGTAGGGTTTGTGGATCAGGCTTATTGGCTTGGTTCTTGGGAAGGTATGGTCGACAACAAGGTTGGCAACAGCCTGTCATACGCCGTTGATGTCGGTGCGGCGAGTTTCCAGTTGGACGCGATCGCCGATTCCAGCAAGACCAGCAAGGACTTGGATTCTTCGCAATTCGGCGCAACCCTGAAAATAGGCGACAACGGCAAGATCGGTTTTGCATACATCAATCATCCTACGACAGGCGCGCCTACGCCGGGCTATGCTGCTGACGCAACATATACAAACAATGGCGAGTCAAAGAAGGCGCGGGATGACGCGTATTATAAATCTTTGCAAGATGCTATTGAATCAAGCGATTTATCTAACATAATGTATAGGCTTTTATTTGATGTGCGTCAGCACGCCAAATAAAATCATTG